>JALWRU010000418.1 GCA_026994095.1 Nitrospira sp.
GGGCAGTCACCAGCGGCGTCTGCACAATACCATCCGGGCCTGCCGAGATGACGATGCCTTTGGCACCGTTGGTGCCCGCCGCGCCAAACGTGGCCTGGGTGTTGACCAGGTACGGGGAGCCCCAAGGGTCCAGCGGTACTGTATCCAGGTACGGACCATCCCATGCAGCCGGACCGGTAGTCGGGTAGCCGATGGCGTTGGTCAACAGGTGGTCGTTGATAAAGTCGATCCCGGCAGTCGCGGTGTTGGAGTCCCAACCGTTACTGGTGCCAGAAGCAATCGCGGTCGTAGCGGTTGTGCCGCTCACCAGAATATTGGCGGAGTTAAAGGCACCGGCAGCGTTCCGGGTCGGCCAGCGGCCTACATCCTTATAGAACGAGCCGAGCGCGGCCGAGATCACTTCGGTCTCGTTGGCGGCACGGGCCAGTTTGGAGTCATCAATGTTCTTGGCAATCAATGGCGTCATGATAGCCGCCAACAAGGCAACTACCGCAATCACCACGACCACCTCAACCAGGGTAAAACCCTTGTTATCTGAAGTTTGTCGCAACGTTTTCATGTCCGTGTTCCTAAGCAAGAGGGACCTCCCCACGGGTCGATATCAGTCTGTCCAAGGGTCGTTTCGGTCGAGAGTCAGAGGGGCTTTAGCGTGCAGGTGTTTTGCGATCGGAAAAAATAGGCATGCCCAAGGGCCGCAGACGGTGATCAGGTAGCCACCTCAGGCGGGTGGCGATACGCTTTTCAAGCGCACATTGTCGCGTAGCATTTCGCCCATCTGCCGGGCTGGAACCGGCGGACTGAACAGGAACCCCTGTAACTGGTCACACCCCTCCGCCTGGACAAACGCCAACTGGGCGTCGGTTTCGACCCCCTCGGCCACGACATGTAGATTCAGATGGTGGGCCATGGCAATAATGGTGCGGGTAATGGCGGCGCTGTCAGCGTGGGTGGTGCTGCGCTGCACAAACGAACGGTCGACCTTGAGTGAATCCAGCGGAAAGCGCTGTAGATAGGCCAGCGAGGAATAGCCGGTACCAAAATCGTCCACGCTCAGCCGAACCCCCAATAATTTGAGGCGTTTTAGCGCCTCAACGGTGGCTTCGGCATTGAGCATAAAGGTACTTTCAGTCAGCTCAAGCTCTAGCAGGTGGGGCGACAACCCGGTTTCCACCAGTACCTGCGCCACCTGATCTGGCAGGTCTACATGCCAGAACTGACGGGCAGACAGGTTGACCGACACGGTCATGGAGGCCAGCCCCTGGCTATGCCAATACTGGTTTTGCTGACAGGCCGCCCGCATCACCCACTCACCAATGGGTGCGATCAGGCCGTTCTCTTCAGCGATGCTGATAAAGTCGGTGGGAGGGACCAGCCCCAACTCAGGCTGTTGCCACCGCACCAGCGCCTCCACCCCGACGATACGACCGGTATCAATGGCGACTTTGGGCTGGTAGTAGAGTACCAGTTCGTCATTCTCTACCGCTTTTTGCAGCAGGTTTTCCATGGTCATGCGGCGGCGGGCACCTGCATTCAGTTCGGTGGTATAGAAGTGGTAGTCGTTCTGGCCGTTACGTTTGGCGTAGTGAAGCGCCGCTGCCGCATTGCGTAGCAATTCGTCGGCAGTGGTGCCACCCTCCGGAAACATCGCAATGCCAATGCTGGACGTCAGGTAGGTTTCCTGGTCGCCCAGCAGAAACGGGCGGGCCAGATTCTCAAGGATCTGCGCTGCCGCTGCCCCCAGTCGTGCCGGACCGTCGGTACGATCGATGATGGCGGCAAACTCATCACCACCAAAACGTGCCACCGCCACGGGTTGAACATGCTCCCCCTTGGGGAAGGACCGCTTCAATGCGCTACGGATGCGGGCCGCAGATTCACGCAGGATTTCGTCACCCACATCGTGGCCGAGGGTATCGTTGACCCGTTTGAAGCGGTCCAGCCCGATCAGCAGCACACCGGAGTGGAACTCCTGATCGTGGACCGTATTCACTGCCTGGTCCAGCAGCTCACAGAACAGCCTGCGATTGGGCAGCGAAGTGAGGGTATCGTGCAAGGCCAGGTAGCTGATCTGCTCTTCGGCCTCCTGTTGCTGGGTGATATCCTGTACGGTTCCAACGATACGCGAGACGTTGCCATCACCGTTGGCAGCGACCTCCGCGGCCAGGTGGACAACCCGCTCAACCCCCCTGCCGGTACGGATACGAAACCGGATACTGACCGGCTCCAGCCGATGCAGGGAGTGGCGTAAATTAGCGATTACATGGGCTGTGTCATCGGTGTGTATCAGCGCCAGAAAACTGTCGTAGGTCCCACCAAAATCGTGGGGTCGCAGATCAAAAATTCGATAGACCTCGTCTGACCAGTGCAACTGGTCGGGTGCGACTTGCCATTCCCAACTGCCGATGTGGGCCAGCCGCTGGGCGTTGGCGAGGCGGGCTTCGCTTTGTCGTAACTGATCAGCCACCCGCTTTTGCCGCACCATATATCGAATGCGGTGGTGCAGGGTGGCCCAGACGATCGGGCGGGTCAGGTAGTCGGTCGCTCCCACCTCAAAAAAACGCTCAATCGCCTCCAGATCATCTTGATCGGTAACGATGACAATGGGGGTGTTGGCTCCGTTTTCGAGATTGCGAATCCAGCGGCAGGTGGTGATGGCATCCACCCGTGGCATGAGCGCATCGAGCAGTACCAGATCTGGCAAATTTCGTTGAAATGCCGCCAGCGCGTCGTGGCCATTACAGGCCTCGCTGACCTCAAAACCTGCCCCTGTGAGGGCCTGGCATACCAACTCCCGGTTGGCCGGATGGTTGTCGACCACCAGCACTTGTGCCCGGTCTGCTGAAGACGGGTTGCTCATCGTGGCAGGTTGCCGATGATGGCCTGAATTGTGCCCAAGTCGATCTGCACCCACCGTGCGTCCCCCGCCTTGACTCCAGCCCCCCGGACTTCATCATGCGCCGTACGCAATCGAGTGCCTCGGCCTGCATTTGGAGCGGTCCTGATGGACGGCCCCCATGCGACTGCTCGACAGACGGTAACGCAACCTCGCTTAAGGGTTAGACGACAAACGGGTCGGGAAAGTTCCCGTCAGACAGCAGCCAGACGATGTTTGTGCCGGGTTGGCCAGCGGAGCGGGTTATAAGTGCCATCCCCAATAGGTCAAAAACTGGTCGAAGGGCCACATGTTGGAGGCGGACCGCCGCCACGGTTTGAGGCTGGT
>JALWRU010000419.1 GCA_026994095.1 Nitrospira sp.
ACACCCGACGGCACCCTAGGCCAGTTTGTCGGTCGCCACGTGGTACCTGGGGTCTTCGGCGTAGTTGATCTCCACCAATCCCCCGGCCTTCTCCAGCAGCTTGTAACACTCCGGGCTCAAGTGGCGAATGTGGAGGGTCTTGCCCACCCGTTTATACCGTTCCGCCAGTGCATCAATGGCCTCAATCGCAGAGTGGTCCGCCACCCGCGTCCCCCGGAACTCGACGATGATCTCATCCGGGTCGGTGCGCGGATGGAACAGTTCCTGAAAGCGCGATACGCTGCCAAAGAACAGCGGACCGTGCAACTCGTAGACCTTGGCCCCGTCGTTGTCTTCATAGGTGACCACGCGGATCTCTTTGGCATGCTCCCAGGCGAACATAAGGGCCGAGACAATGACCCCGCATACCACCGCTACCGCCAGATCGGTGGCCACGGTGACGCCGGTCACCAGCACCCCCACAAAGATGTCCTGGGCCGGAACCTTGCCCAGCAGCCGCAGGCTGGCCCACTCAAATGTAGATAGCACCACCATGAACATTACCCCCACCAGTGCGGCGATGGGAATGGCCTCGATCACCGGACTGGCAAACAGGATGAAACAGAGCAGCGCCAGCGCGGCCGTGATGCCGGAGGCCCGCCCCAGACCGCCGGAATTGATGTTGATCATGCTCTGGCCGATCATGGCGCAGCCACCCATGCCCGAGAACATACCGGTGATAATGTTGGCGGTGCCCTGAGCCACGCACTCCTTGTTGCCCCGACCCCGGCTCTCGGTGATCTCGTCGATCACCCGCATGGTGAGGAGACTCTCAATCAGGCCGATGGCGGCAAAGATGATGGAGTAGGGCAGAATGATCCACAAGGTCTCCAGCGACACCGGCACCGACGGCAGGTGAAAGGGCGGGAAGCCCCCACCGATGGCCGCCATGTCGCCCACCGTGCGGGTATCCAGGTTGAAGCCGATCACTAGCAGGGTCACGGTGACAATCGCTGCCAGCGACGACGGCACTGCACGGGTGAGTTTGGGCAAAAAATAGATGATGGAGAGGGTCAGCGCCACCAGCGCCAACATGGTGTAAAGCGTGCCGCCAGAAAGCCAGGTCAACACGCCGTCGGTCCCGCGCTCCTTGAACTGACCCAACTGGGCCAGAAAGATCACAATCGCCAGGCCGTTCACAAACCCGAGCATGACCGGGTAGGGCACGATACGAATGAACTTGCCCAGCCGCAGCATGCCGGCACCGACCTGGAGGATGCCCATCAGGATGACGGCGGCAAACAGATACTCCACGCCGTGGTCGGCCACCAGCGTCACCATCACCACCGCCAGCGCCCCGGTGGCACCGGAGATCATGCCGGGACGGCCACCGATGCAGGCCGTCACCAGCCCCACCATAAAGGCGGCGTACAGCCCGGTGAGCGGGTTGACCCCGGCCACAAAAGCGAAGGCAACGGCCTCTGGCACCAGCGCCAGCGCAACCGTCAGGCCCGATAGAATGTCCAGACGAAAACGGGCAATGTGGTTGTGATAAAACTCGAACAAGGTATCTCGGATCGCTAAAAGATGGCTCGGTTAGGCTCCTGACAGCGATCCACAAGGGGGCGTTCGGGTAGGCAGATGGGGCAGGTAACCACCCCGTCCGCCTCCAGGCGACGCACACAGATCATGGAAATGTGCAGGATTCCCGCCGGTTACGTGGTGCAGCCGAGGGGCGTACATCATAAGGCCGACATCGGCACTGCGCAAGTAATGGGGGAGGGCGCCTGTTACGGGGCGTGGCTGAGCAGCCTTTTACGAAAGGCCCGGTCGCGCTTTAAATACCACTCCCGCCGCATGGCCTCGCTGCGGGTGGGGTGCAATTCTGCATACAGCAACTGCCAGCGGCGACCACGGGTGGATTTGGCCCCGCTACCGTCGTTGTGCTGACCGACCCGCCGCTCCAGGTCGTTGGTCCAGCCCACATAGGTGCGCGGGGAGGATGGGCCAAGGCTGCCCAGTACATAGACGTAGTTGGCCACGCCCTAAAAGTAGCGCGCCAGACTGAGCTGAAAAAAGTCGTCCTGATCGACCGCGTTGAATATCGGATCGTCGGCAGGGGCGTCGGACAGACGTAGTTCCAGCGACAGGATGGTGGATGTGGCCACCCGCCGGGAGGCCTCGATAAAGACCGACAGGGTGCCGTAACGGGGGTCGGTGATGCCGCCGATCAATGCCTGCGTATCTTCGGCATCATTCCAGACCAGCCGCATGCCCCCCAGAATATCTTGCTGAAACGGGGTGCGGGCGGAGCGGCCCCGGCTGTCCCTGAGCCATTCGCCGAGCAGCCCCAGATCCATGTTGCTGCCGAACAGCCCCACCAGTGTGTATTCAAAACCGCCGGTCCAGGCGTAATACCCCGGCCCCTGCCCGGTGCGGTGGATGGCCTCGGCCTTGAACAGCCACTGCTCCCAGGTCAGTTGCAGGTCCAGCCCGCTCTGCTGAATCAGCGGGTAGCGGGCCGCCAGCACAGTCCCCCCCGCCGTCGGGGTCAGGTTCGGCTCGCGAGAGGTGCCGGAGAAGTGCGACAGCCCCACGTCCCACGGCCCCAGGGTATGGCTGTAGCGGGCCGCCAGGTCCAGATGGTACTGCTCGGCACCGGCGGCATAGGTGGTGCGGTCCGGGTCCACCGGCAACGGTCCGCGCAACCGCCCGCGACGGCCGGGATAGGTGCGCTCACGAAAGTAAGGCAGTGCAAACAGCTCGACCGTGCCGTAGTCCGACGGCAGCAGCAGGTGCACCATGGGCTGCCCCAGTTTATCTTCAGTATCCGGGTTCTCTACCAGATCGGTCTGGTTGATGATGTCCACCAGATGCTGGGATTCGGTCACCCCCCAGAACACCTTGCGCAACCCTATCGCCAGCTCAAACCGTTCGGCTACATACAGAAAATACGCCTCGCGCAGGTCGAAGTGGTTACGACGGCCATCGGCAGAGTCGGCCCGGATAAACGGGGTGATGATGAGGCTGTGACTGCCGAACGGCTGGTAGTACTCCGGTTCAAACGACAAGGACACCGACTGGCTGCGCTGGCCGGGGTAGGCGGTGGTCTGCGGGAACAGGCGAATCTCCAGTGTGGCATTGCCGGACACCTCCGGGGCCTCCGCCTGCGCTGCCAACGCGCCGACCCACAGGCTGGCCAGAGCGGTCAACAGAAGGCCAACGACAGTCCGCTGCACAGATTGCTGCATGGTACTCCCCCGAGTCATGCGCCGTTACCGTGCCCGCTTCAGCCCGGCCTTGGTGAAATCCTTGTCGGAAAAGCCGTTGCCGAATTTGTAGTCGCGCCACAACAGTTTGGTGGTTTTACCGGTTTGATGGTTCTCCATCAGGTATTCGTCGGCCCGCCAGTAGCGGTCCAGATACTGGCGGTAGCCGTGGAAGGTGAGGGTCTTCAAGGGTGCTTTTTTACGGTCGAAGTAGGCCACCTTCATGATCCGGTAATGCTCTTTGTCGTACCAGGCCTCCTGCCGACTGTAGCCGGAGTTGGGGTCGGTGGGGATACGCTCCACTACAAAACAGGGGGCACCGTCGTAGGTGTCATCCCGCAGGTAGCGGTAGGTGTATTTTTCTATCTCCTGACTGGAGATGTCTTCGTAGGCGAACTCAGAGCCGACAAAGGCCCCGGATTTGTTGGCCGAGCTGATCCGCTTGACCCGCTTTAAGGCGGGCAAAAACAGCCACTGATCGTCGGTGGTGGTCTTGTGGGTGAAGCTCAACAGAGCGGTGCCCTTCACATCCCGCGGGGTATCGAACACGATCAACGTTTTGTCGCCGTCGCCATCCACCTCCTTGGTACGGTTATGGTTCTCGCGGGTGGACTCCTGACCGTGACGGTTGGTGAGGATCATGGTCAGGTGTGAGGCTGAATCGCCCCAGCCGGTGTCGCGTTTGTCGGCCTCTACCGCGATAGCAAGGCCCTTCTCTTCGGCGGTTTCAGCCAGTACAGCCGGCAGCCCGATCAGGCTGCCCAGCAGCACGCCGCTGAGGGTCAATGTGGTCAGATAACGGGTGGTAGACATGAGAGAGACTCCTGTTGAGTAGAGCATATTACGGGGTTTTAACCTTGTCGCGATCCAACTTCATCAGCACCGTGGGCAGGAACAGGAAATCGGTCAACAGGGCAAACATGATGGCGATGGCGGTGAGCAGGCCCATCTCCGAGTTGAGCTCAAAGCCCGATTGGGTGAGCACCAGAAAGCCCGCCACCAGAATGATGGAGGTCACCCACAGGGCGGTACCCACGGTGCTAAAGGCGTACCGCACCGCCTCTTCAGCGTTGTAACCGTGCTCCCGGCGGGCGCGCAGGTACTTGGACAGGAAGTGCACGGTGTCATCCACCACAATGCCCAGACTGATCGAGGCGATAATACTGGTGGCCAGGCCCACCTCGCCGTTGATGATGCCCCACAACCCAAAAGCCATGGCCGCAGGGACCAGGTTGGGAACCAGACTCAGCAGACCGATTTTGAGGCTGCGGATGGCCACAATCAATATCAGGCTGATCAGCACCAACGCCACCGTGGTGCCGAGGATCATGCTGCGGATATTTCGTTCAGAAATATGGGTGAACATGATGGTGGCGCTGGCCGCGTCGGCATGCATGGCGGGCGGGGTGTTGTCGATCAACCACTGCCTGGAGTCCCGCTCCAGTGCCATGGTCTCGCTGGTGGTGAGGGATTTGAGGGTGGCCACCAACCGGGTGGCACTCTTTGAGATGTTGATCTGGTTGTTCAGGTCCAGCCCGTAGGGCAACGACAACTCGTATAGCAGCAGATACTGGGCGGCCAGCTCACGCTCGTCGGGCAGCCGGTACCAGTCTGGATCGTCACCGTGCATGTTGCGGTTGAGCCGTTTCATGGTGTCGGTGAGGGTGCTTACATGCACCACACCGGGCCGGTCCCGCAGCCAGTTGGCAAAGGCGTCCAACCGCTCCAGATAGGCGGGCTCGGAGATATCCCCCTCGCCCCCGGCCTCCAGCGAGTAGCTCATCTCATAGATGCCGGTCAGGTTTTTGGTCATGAAGTCGGTATCTTGCCGGAACTGATACCGGTCGTCGAAGTAGTGTACAAACAGGTCGTTGACCTGCAAGCGGCTGGTGGAAGCCGTCAGCCCCACGATCAGCACCAGCATGCCCCAGAACAGTGCCTTCTTTTGCGCGATTACAAAGTTGGCAAAGCGGTCCATCATGGTGGGCTGATCTGCGTCGGTCCGCACCCTGACCCGCACCGGCACAATGGCCATAAACGCAGGCAGGGTCAGTACCGAGAACAGGAACGCTGCGGCCACTCCCATGCCGACCATGTTGCCCAGATGCTGGAACGGCGGCACGTCCGAGAAGTTCATGGACATAAAGCCGATGATGGTGGTGGCGCTGGTCAAAAATACCGGCATCATGTTGATACGGATGCTGTCGATGATGGCGTCCCGTTTTTCCATCCCGTGCCGCATGTTGTAGAACATGGTCACCAGCAGGTGGATACTGTCGGCCACCGCCAGCGTTAGTATGATGGTGGGGGCCGAGGCGGACGGCCCGGTCAGCTTGATGCCCGCATAGCCAGTCAGCCCCATGGCGGTCATGACACTCATGGCCATCACCAGAATGGTGCCCAGCGTGCCGGATACCGAGCGCAACATCAGGATCATCACCAGCACGATGATGCCGTACATCATCGGCACCAGTGTGGCCATATCGCCCTGCGCGGCCTCCGGGAAGGCGTTGTTGAGCATCACCAGCCCGGACAGATGCACGGTGATGTTGGGGTGCCTGGCCTCGATATCCTTGGCCATCTGCCGCACAAATGCGACCACCTCGGGCACTTCGCCCTCTTTGTTGTTACCGGGCAACTGCACGGTCACGTTCACGCCGGTCACATGGGCCCGTTCCGGGATCAGGCGGCCTGCCAGGGCCGGTTCGGTCAGGGCAATCTGCTTGACCCGCGCCAGATCGGCGGCGCTCATGGAGGCCGGGTCTTTCACCAGATCCGCGACAACCAGGTCGTCTTCCAGCGCTTCGGTGTACTGGAAGTTGGTGATCGAATCCACTCGCAGGGAGTAGGGGATCTGCCAGGACTGGTCGGTGACCTCTTTGACCACCTGCAAGGTTTCATTGGTAAAGACCTTGCCGTCTTTCGGCTCCAGAATAAACAGCACCGTGTCGTTTTTGGTGTAGGTATCCTGCATCGCCTCAAAGGCGTTCAACTGGGGGTTGTCGTCAGAGAAGAACACCCGATAGTCCGAGGTAAACCCCAGATAGCGGCCACCGGACGCCGCCGCCATGGCGGCCAGCAGGGTGAGCAACAGAATCGGCCAACGGAACCGAACCACCCACTCTCCAAATCCTTTTGCAGTCATGCTGTACCTCTTCTGATCTTTGACGGCTGAACTAATAAAATAATGTTCACTACGGGAACAAAAAAAACGGCGGGCCTATTCACGACGATTAAGCATCGGTGAGGGCGCTCGTTCGGTAGACATTTGGCGTTGCCACTACGGCCAGAATCCACATGTCAGTGGTCTTCCCGTTGCATGCGGCTGCCTGCGGATTGCAACGGTCCGGTGGCTTCTACCAACGTCATGGCCCGTGCCAATCCAAACGGCGGCATGTTGTTGTAAACACACTCATACTGGCCGGGGCCAGAGCGATAGGTTTCGTGCCAGATGCCTACATCTCCACGACTACCGATCGATTGGTTGTAGGTCATCCAGGCGGGCAAATGGCTGGCAGCGGCGCTGCTGGCAAATGCCTCCAGATGTTCAAACGAGCGCCAGTACTGCACCATCATGGTGGTGCGACCAAACCATTGTTCGTGGCTGATGAGGCCCAGGTCTTCCTGCTTGTACAACTCGCCAAGCATCCTTGGCATGGCCAGCACAATCGGCAGCCACTTGTGAATCTTCCACCACCGGTTGATGCGCATACCGATGAGGAACACCACAAACTCCCCATCGGCCTGGGCGGTAACTCTCTGCTGAACAACGGCTGCCATTGGATAAAGGAGGGGGCCGCTAGGGCCGCGCCTTGATGCCCTGCAACAGCAGGTTGACCACCTGCTCTGCATGGCTGCATAGCTCATCGAGGGTGAAGATGTCAGCCATGATGACAAACGGCGCGTGGAACGGGAAGGTGGCCATCAGAATGTTGTGAGCGGTGTTGATGACATCATCCACTGCAAATACGCCCGAGCGGTTGCCTTCCGACAGGATCTCGGCCACCAGGGCGGCCATGGGCTCAAGCTTTTGCTCGCGCACCATGCATTTATCTGCAGTGACCGCGTTGATCAGCTCGCTGATGTGCGGCTCTTCGGACAGTTGTTGGTGATTGGAGCGCAGGATCTCCTGCACAAATGAGTGTAGTTTTTGCTCAGGATTGAGGCCCGGACGACGGACCACATCGCGCAGCATATCGACGGTGCTTTGCATGCAGTGCTGGGAGCAGGCCTGCACGATCTCCTGCTTGTTGGCAAAAAAGCGGTACAGGTTGGCCGCTGACATATCGCAATCACCAGCAATCTCGGCCATGGTGGTCTTGGCGTAGCCGTATCGCAAAAAACGCTCCATGGCGGCATCGGTGATACGGGTGCGGGTGTCCAGCGGGGCGGTCATGAAGTTACTCTATCGGCCCAGTTGTGAATAGTCAATAATATATTCACTAATTATTTCTCGCAGGGGCAGTGGCAGTTTTATTTGACATGGTGTTAGCGGTGTTGTGCACGACTGCTTCGGGTGTGGCAGGTGGCTCCGGCAGCGTCCCCCTCCAGCACTACCCGATAGACCCGTCCGCCCCGATGGTCGAAGGCGTTTCTTGAAGCGGGAAAAAACGGCTGGACGGCGATACCACACGATCGGCGACTTCCAGCGAGATGATGGTGCTTCGGCACGATTTGCGCGACCTCAAGTCGGGTTTGCTATCGGAAGAGGAAAGAAAATACTCTTGGCACGAAATAGCGCCATATCAGGGGAGGGGGATCTCGCTAGGGTCGCTGGAATTTTTGACACTCTTGATTTCTACGAGTACGACAGTTAATGCGCACTCCCAAGAACAGGTCGAGGAGGCGGTGGCGCGTCTGGTTGAGGGATGATGGGTGTGATGAACAGAGGGGCTAACAGGAGCAGGATGGCAGTTGGAGTGACGGCTCGGTAATGTGCGGCATCCTTGGCATATCCCCTCCCGACGACCGGGGGCGGTTTGAACACAGCCTGTCGTTGTTGCAGCACCGGGGACCCGATGACGGCCAGGTGTTCGCGGATGACGCCATCATGCTGGGGCACCGGCGTCTGGCCATTCTCGATCTATCGCCGTGCGGCCGCCAGCCCATGACCGGAGGCGGGGGGCGGTATCAGATCGTCTACAACGGCGAGATCTACAACTTCGTCGAACTGCGTGAGCAATTGGAGCAGTTGGGTCATGTGTTCCGCTCCGAGTCCGATACCGAGGTGTTTCTCACCGCCTACCTTGAATGGGGTACCGACTGTTTTTTACGCTTCAACGGTATGTGGGCGGTGGCGATCTGGGATAGCCGTGACCGCACCCTGATGTTGAGCCGCGACCGCTTTGGCAAGAAGCCGTTGTACTACGCCCATATTGGCAATCGGTTTGTGTTTGCCTCGGAGATGAAGGCGATTTTGCCGTTTCAGCCCCACCCTGGTCCGGATATCGATGTGGTGCGCCAGGCCACTACCGCACCGTTTGGGTACGAGGCCGGTGACCGTTGTGTGGCAGCGGGGATCAAGCGTTTTCCCGCCGGGCATTTTGGTATGTTGAAGGCCGACCGAACCCTGTCGTTGACCCGCTATTGGGACACCCTCGATCACCTGATGGCAGTGCCGGGCCGTTACGAGGAACAGGTTGAGATGTTCCGCGAATTGTTTCTCGATGCCTGCAAAATCCGCATGCGCAGCGACGTGCCGATCGGCACCGCCTTAAGCGGTGGGTTGGACTCATCATCCACCGTATCGGCCATGGCGCATATCAGCCAGGGGCACGCCGGGGGGCGGGTGAACGAGGATTGGCAACACGCCTTCGTCGCCACCTTCAAGGGCACCTTTCTGGACGAGACGGTGCATGCCAAAAAGGTGGTGGATCACATCGGTATCAAGGGCACCTTCCTGGATATCGACCCCAGTCGGGCATTGGGGGATCTGAACCGATATTTTTATCTGTTCGAGGAGCCGTACATCACCAGCCCGATTCCGTTCATCCTGACCTACGGTGCGGTGCGGGACGCAGGCATCAAGGTGACGTTGGACGGCCACGGTGCCGACGAGTTGTTTGCCGGTTACTCCTTTGTGGTAATCGAGGCGCTCAAGGACGCCGGGTGGCATCCGGGCCGGGCGCTGGCGGTGCTGGATACCTATAACGATCTGTTTCCCGAAGCCAATCAGGTGGATAAGTCGCGCCTTGGTATCGGCTATTGGGCGCGCAACCGCTTGAAGCGGCTGTTGGGGACCCCACAACGGCTACTGCGGGAAACGGCGGGGGATCGCAGACTGCTCGAACTGGACCACCTCAACCGCGCGCTCCACCAGATGACCCACGAGACTGTTCTGCCGACCCTGTTACGCAACTATGACCGCTACAGCATGGCCAACGGCGTGGAGATCCGCATGCCATTCATGGATCACCGCATCGTCTCGTTTGCGTTCTCTATTCCTTGGCACAGCAAGGTACGCGGGGGGTTTGGCAAGATGGTCGTGCGCGATGCCATGGCCCCCTATCTGCCGCACGATATCGCCTATCGCAAGGACAAGATCGGCTTCAACAGCCCAACCGTGGATTGGATCAAAGGCCCCTTGCGTCACTTCGTTACCGATACCCTGGCGGACCAACGCTTCAAAGATTCAGAAGTGATCCAGCCCGAGGTGGTGACCCGTATGGTGCGCAAGGTGCTGGACGATCCCGCCGCGTCGTTCGCCGATGGCGAGCGGGCCTGGACCCATCTGGCGCCGTTCTTTTGGGAGCGGGCCATGTTTGGGGGGGAAGGGTAGGTTTTTCCGCCCTCGCGACGCCCCCCGTTGCCGTGCCTTCAATCGGCCTCGGCACCTGAGGCTCCCGCTGTTGCAGGTCAACCCGGCTCAGGCAGCTTTGCCCGCCTCATTGGTTGGGGGCATGACCACCCAGCCTTCCCTAGGTTTCCAGTCCCTATTGTGAGGGTGGCTTTGGCGGTTTCCACCCCTCCGGCACTACCCGATAGACCCGCCCGCCCCGATGGTCCATCACATAGACCTCGCCGCTTTCATCTTCGCCAAAACCGCTGATCGACAGCTCGGTCTCCAGCAGTCGCTTCATGCGGAAGGTGTCGGGTTTGGTCTTGTGAGCAGTCAACCCCCAGATGGTGCCGCTACAGTAGTCGGCAAACAGGTACGTACCGACCAGTTTGGGGATGGCCTTGCCCCGGTAGACATAGCCGCCGGTTACCGAGCAGCCCTCTTTGTGGCTGTACTCTGCCACCGGAGGCACCCCCAGCCAACATCGCTTGCGGGAGCGGGGAGGGTAGCAGTGGCGCCCTTCCATGCGGCTCCAGCCGTAGTTGGCTCCGGGGCCGCGCCTGATTTTTTTCTTGGCGGTGGGATCGGGCACTTCGGTGCGACTGGCGAAGGATTGGTAGTTAATCTCTTCCCAGTGGTCCTGCCCCACGTCGGCGATGAACAGGTCGCCGTTGGCCCGGTCAAAGCTGAACCGCCAAGGGTTGCGCAGCCCGTAGGCCCAGATCTCCGGGCGGTAGGTGGAGCGGCCTACAAACGGATTGTCCTGGGGTATTCGGTAGGGTCGCTGTAGCTCGGCTGCACTGGGGGGAGGTGCACCGGCGGGCAACATGGGTGCTGCCGGGTTCACATCCAGCCGTAACAATTTGCCCAACAGGGAGTAGCTGTTCAGGGCGGTCTGGTACGGGTCTCCTGCGCCACCACCGTCGCCGGTGCCCATATAAAGGTAGCCGTCCGGTCCAAAGGCGATCATACCGCCGTTGTGGTTGGTGGCCGGGTTTTCAATCTGCAATAACGGCGTCAGGCTTTGGCTGTCGACCGTGCCGCTGCGACCGGCGCGGGCGATCAGGCGGCCCAGGATAATATCGCCGCCAGTCCCGGTGTAATAGACGAACAGGCGGCGATTGCGGGCAAAGTTTGGGTGAAAGGCCAGCCCTAACAGGCCGCGCTCGCCCCCGGCCCGCACCCGCGAGGTCAGGTCTAGATAAGGTGGTGTATTGTCATCCACGCCGAGCAGTCGCACCGTACCGCCCTGCTCCACCACAAATCGACGCCCGCTGCCATCTCCCGCGTGGGTCAGCAGCACCGGCCGGGTAAAACGTCCCGGCTCTTGATGTAACGACAAGGCGACCTTGGCACCGCTGGCCACCCGTGCCGCAGGGGCAGGGCCGTCAGCGGCAGATGCCACCACCGGGCAAAGCACGATTGCCAACAACCAGTTAAGGGCCTTGCCCATCTGCTTGCCGGTGCTCACCCTAGTCCACCAGCCGCAGGTGGGACTTTCCTTCGTCGTCCGCCGGGGGAGTCTCCCCCTGGTCAAGGGCCGCATCAGCAGAACTGGAAGACGGCTCTGGCAGGGTGTCGTCCTCATCCGCGACCGGGGCGGCCTCCACCGTGGGCTGTGGTGTCGTGGCTACATTCGGATCGCCAAAGACAATGCCCTCGTGGGTTTCAGCCGCAAAGATTGCCAAAATGCCGGCCAACGGCAGTTCTACCTGACTGGTAGAAGCCCCAAACCGGGCAGCAAAGCGCACCCGGTCCAGCCCCAGCTCCAGGTTTTGCACCGAGCGAGGAGAGAGATTGAGGGTGATGCGATTGTCCTTGGCGTAGCCGGTCGGCACCCGCACACCCGGCTGATCGACCGCTGCCAGGATGTGGGGGGTGTGGCCTTCTGCCAGACACCAGTCGTAAATGGCGCGAATCAGGTACGGTTTTGCAGTCTCTGGCAACATGGGCAGGGTCAACTGTTTCCTCTGGTACCGCAGCGTATCTGCGGAACGATCCGCTATAATGCCCAACTCCCGCGTGGGAGCCAAGGATTAGTTGGTACAGGGCCAGCCAATTCAGGCTGGAACCCGTTCTAAATAGTAGTACGCCGAATGCGGCGTCGTCAGTGGCGTATCATGGAAAACCGAACTTTCTACATTCGCACCTACGGCTGTCAGATGAATGTCTCTGACAGCGAGCGTATCAGCGGGGTGCTGATCGATCAGGGCTATTCGATGGTCGAACAGGCCGACGATGCCGGGTTGGTGGTGCTCAATACCTGCTCCATCCGTGACGGGGCCGAGAACAAGGTCTACTCGGATATTGGCCGCCTGAAGATGCTGGCCGACGAGCGGGAAGCCCCCATGACCATTGCCGTTGCGGGCTGTGTTGCCCAGCAGGAGGGTGAGGCCCTGCTCAAGCGTGACAAGAGTGTGGGGCTGGTCTTCGGCTCCCGCGCCATCAGCCAGTTACCGCAGATGATTGAGCGGGCCGAGGCGGGTGAGCGGGTGGC
>JALWRU010000420.1 GCA_026994095.1 Nitrospira sp.
TCATCTGGCCCATTATCTGCGGCTCAAACTAGAGGTGCAGGAGGCGGCGCAGGTACTGCTGGCGCTGGAGAAAGACGAGGCCACCCAGGCGGATGAAGCCCTGCTGGAGCAGGTGCAAGCGACCCTGTTGTCGATCGCACGGGAGGGTCTCTAATCGGCGCGGGCAGCAGGCGGAGCTGCGGCGGCGTGTGGCGGGCCAAAAACGGATGGGTGGAATTGCTGGCGACAGCTTGACCCGGAGTGGTACTCTTGGTACAGTTTCCCGCCTCGGAAACGGGATAGAGAGCCGCTAGCTCAGTTGGTAGAGCAGCGCCCTTTTAAGGCGCGGGTCGTTGGTTCGAGCCCAACGCGGCTCACCATCCCGGTCCGAGGGTCTGGCGAAACGGTGTTGCCGCTCTGGTAACGCCCGCCAACGTTGCACCATAGAATGGTGGCCTGCTTCTGCATGTGTGTAGCAGGCAACAGTTCGCGTCCCTATCGTCTAGTCTGGCCTAGGACACCGCCCTTTCACGGCGGCAACAGGGGTTCAAATCCCCTTGGGGACGCCACCTTATTCCCCGTTTCTACAGGGATCTGATAGAAAATCTTGCACTCCTTCGATGCGGGGGCCAGCGTGATCTGACTCACGAGCATGGCCAGGATGACCAAGGGGAAGATGCTGATCTCGGTGAGGGACCATCCGGAGATGTGCCGGGTCTTCGATGGGCTGGCGATCGACAAGGTGGGGATCGCCTACACCGTGGGGGGCAGCCATAACAGCAAGCGGGCGAGCGAGTTGGTTATTCGGATCTGGTAGGGACACTGTCTTCAAAATGGTCCATGTACCTTCTTAGAACCTGTCCCGCACTGTTCACATCTGCAGTTGACATAGTACGGTGCCCTTTTGACTGAATCTGAATGTAGCCCCCAATTGCCATCGTATATGCTTGCATCGCGCTGGCTTCGGCAGAGCGAGCCAACTCCTCCCGCTGCAATTTGAGAACTTCCCGCTGCTCTTGCAGTTCCAAGCGTTGCAACTTGAGTTCCTCGCGTTGCACGAAGATTGCAGCGACCACACCCAGCATGGCAACGCCGGAGAATAATGCGTTCAGCGCGCCGAAGGTATCCCCGATTTGTCCAGCAATTACGTGGTCTGTCCTTACCCATGCCCACACGCCAAAGGCTGCATAGACAGCAAGGTACCCGAGCAATGCCAAAGCCCATATCCACCCTGCAAGCCACCAAGGCTTCTTTTCGTTGCTGGGATTCGACATGGGTATTTCCTCATTGTAGAGGGGTGATATCCCCACTGTATAATGGCAAAAATGGGTAGAGCGGTTAGGTTAGTTGGGCCACTTCTGGCTCCGCAAGATGGAGCATTACCCCACCCACCCTACGCGGCGTGCTCTACCTCTGACTTGATGCGCTCCCCGTGCTCCTGCTCGGCCACTGTCAGGTCGTAGCGGCTCTGGAGGTTAATCCAGAACTGGGCGCTGTTACCAAAGTAATAGCCCAGGCGTAGCGCCGTTTCCGGCGTGATGGCTCGCTTGCCGTTCACAATCGATGTGATACGCCCGGAAGGCACTCGTAAGGCCAGGGCCAGCTTGTTGGCCGATAGCTCTCGTGCGGAAAGCTCGCGTTTCAGGATACGCCCAGGGTGTACAGGAGGCATAACAACTTTACCCTTTGTGATAATCAACAATCTCCACGTCGTGGGCATCGCCATCCTTGAATCGAAAGCAGACACGCCAGGGACCATTGATGGTCATGGCCCACTGGCCTTTTCGATTGCCTGTGAGTTTATGAAGGCCGACGCTCTTCAACGGGCTCAGGTCGTTCAAGGATGTCGCGGCATCCAACATGGCAAGCAGGTCTTCGGCCGCTTCTGCGTCCATTCCCCGGAATCCGGAGAGCTTGCCCTGCTCATAGAACCGCTCGCTGCCACGATTTGCCCAGGAACGGATCATGTCGTTAAGCGTACTACGCTACGCGTATTACGGCAAGTGTCTCAGGTTTGAGTCAACGAAGCCTCCCTTCTATGGTCGTTGTACGAACCAAAACAAAAAAACGAGATGATCGCAGTCGCCCCTTAGGGCCTACGGTTTTTTGGGGGCCTCGGTTTTTTACAGGAGAGAATTGCCGCGAGGGGGCACTAAACCCACCCCAATTCGACTAACCACCCCAACCACCGCTATACTACCGGGTTCTTTTGAGTTCACCCGGTTTGCCGAGACGGGTGCCCCTCCTTTTTCCCCTTTGTTCAGGCCCCGGATCATGTCGCAGAATCTTCGTAACATTGCCATCATCGCCCATGTGGACCATGGCAAAACCACGCTGGTGGACCAGCTTTTGCGCCAGTCTGGCACCTTCTCCAGCCATGAACACATGACTGAACGGGTGATGGACTCCAACGATCTGGAGCGCGAGCGCGGCATTACCATCCTCGCCAAAAACACCGCCATCTCCTACGGTGACCATATTATTAATATTGTGGATACTCCCGGTCACGCCGACTTTGGCGGCGAGGTGGAGCGGGTGCTCAACATGGTGGACGGGGTGCTGCTGCTGGTGGACGCCTTTGAAGGCCCCATGCCGCAGACCAAATTTGTGACCGCCAAGGCGCTGGCACTGGGCCTCAAGCCGATTGTGGTGGTCAACAAGGTGGACCGCCCCGGTTGCGACCCGGAGAAGGCGTTGAACGAGACGTTTGACCTGTTCTGCTCGCTGGGTGCCAGCGATGAGCAGCTCGACTTTCCGGTGGTATACGCCTCGGCCAAGCAGGGCTACGCCATGCTGGAGCTGGAGCAAGAGTCCGACAACATGACCTGTCTGTTTGAGACGGTGTTAAAGAATGTTGCCGCCCCCTCTGGCGACCCGGAGGCCCGTTTGCAGTTGCTGGCCACCACCCTGGCCTGGGATGAGTACATCGGTCGTATTGTCATCGGGCGAGTGGCCAATGGCCGCATGCGCACTGGTGATCAGGTGGCGGTGGTCGATGCAGAGGGTGAAGTGACCCGCGCCAAAATCGGTAAATTGTTGGGCTTCTCCGGCTTGCAACAGGTAGAAATTGAGGAGGCAGTCGCGGGCCAGATTGTGGCCGTGGCCGGGATCGAAAAAATCTCCATCGGTGACACCATCACCGACGCCGAGGAGCCGGATCCGCTGCCCCCCATCAGTGTGGACGAGCCGACCCTGAGCATGGAGGTGCGGGTCAACGATTCACCTTTCTCC
>JALWRU010000421.1 GCA_026994095.1 Nitrospira sp.
GGATATATTGCCCTGCGATGGGGGCGGCCTGTTTGATGATTTCAAACGCCTCTTTGGGGTGGGATGCGGCCTGTTTAAGCGCTCCGAAGATGATTTTATTGGCCCGATGGGCGGCCTCGCGGTTGTCAGGGCCATCGCCGTTGGCGGTATCCAGAAGGTGCCCACCGGCACGAGCAATCCCCCGAAACCAGGAGACGGAGCCGTCTAATACATCTTCGCCAAAACCGGCCAGCGCCTCACCGGGCGTCTGCCGGGTGTTGCGGTCGACAGGCACTGGCAGGACGGGTGCCACGGTTGGTGCTTGCCGGCGAACCGGCACCTCTTGCGCCGCCAACGGCACTGACAGCGGCGGCTGGTTATCGAGAATCGCCCACAGGGGCTTGCGCTCTCCCGGCTGCCCTCGCCAAGGCGGGCGCACGGTTGCGGTGGAGCGGGAGGGCGCGAGAATCTCGGCCATGGTCTTCGGCTTGAACGGGGGCATATGATGGGCCTTTCAAATGGGGTGCTGCCGTGCATCGGCAGGCGAAACCGGACGGTCGTCAGACCGTGTGCAGTCCCCATTACAGCCCCAACCCTATAGCGGAGGCATTGTGTTTGTTGCGGTTACGGGCAGATATTCGGCAATCGCATGCCGTCTGCCGTCACCGGACCCTCGGTGGGGTGGGTGTTGACGTGGGCGTTTGCTGACACCGGCACCACAACAAGTGGTTATACGGCGTCGATATAGCCGTAATAGCCGTTCTGCTCAACCGTATAGGGAATCACCTCGTTTGCCACTGCAATGCCGTGTTGGTCAATCACTTCGAACCGCAGGTGCATATCCACCGTCCTGCTGTGATGGTCTTGACTACACCAGCTTCGAAAGAATAACTGGTCTGGCTTGTCACGTTTCTGGACCCATTTAACGCACGATGCAGAAGACTTCTCTGCCAGTGGATGAAGGCCCAATTGGTGCCCCGGATCAGAGTGAATGCGAATGGTAATTTTGGGGCTCAAGTGTCCGGGGAGGATGGTAAGGGCAAGGGTGTAGCCCTGCCGGTCAATCTGGTAGCGGGTAGGGATTTCGCCAACGAAAAGGTGAGGCTGCTCTGGTGTTCCTTGCGTGCGCTCAGTCACATGAGCATCTGGATATCCTTGCAGAGAGATATACCGAACGGGCTCGATTTTTGGGACGCAACCGCCTGCAAGCAGCAGTACTGCGATTCCCAACAACAGGTGATGGACCGTGCGTGATGAAGTTGTGTGGTATTGGATGTGCCACCTCATGCTTACCGACGGCGTCGAAATGTCGGTATTGGTTGGGGTTTCAGGCTGGCTGGAAAGGCGCTATCCCTGAGATGTGGTGAGGCGAAGTAACGAGCGGGCAGTGGTGATGGTCCACCGATTAAGCGGTCGTATGGGGCTGTGGTCGTGCCGTTGCTGGCTTCTAGCAAGCCTCGAGTGTAACTATTGGAATTGTAGCTGTTTTGAATCTCCGGGAATAGGTCGTAGTCGATGTCATCGCCATATCGGGAGTCCAATGATTTGAGTACATCCCAATAGGACGCGGCGTCCAGGTTCATGGGTGCCTTGATTTCTCCAACAAATGAGTTGTTTTCGGGCCGATCTGTAGGACGTATTTCCTCAAGGCTGCTCTCTGAACCGGCACCACTGACCAAGTGGCCAGTTCTAAGGTTTGGGCCAGCGCTAATCCACTCGGCCTGACCAAAGTCTGGTTTGTATTGGAGGGCGGTGTGTATAGGTCCGCCAGGGAATACAGGGTGCCCCGTTACAGACAACTCTTGTTTAGGGCGATGTTTTTTTGGTTTTGGTGATGAAACTTGTTCATGAGATGGCGCTTTCCAGTTCGCTGGAGGATTACCCCCCAGAATCGCCCACAGGGGCTTGCGCTCCCCCGGCTGCCCTCGCCAGGGCGGACGCACGGTGGCGGTGGAGCGGGAGGGCGCAAGAATCTCGGCCATGGTCTTCGGCTTGAACGGGGGCATATGATGGGCCTTTCAAATGGGGTGCTGCCGTGCATCGGCAGGAGAAACCGGACGGTCGCCAGACCGTATGCAGTCCCCATTTCAGACCAAATCGTATCGCGAAGGTCGTGTGTTTGTTGCGATTAGGGGCAGATTGCCGCAATCGCATGTCGTCTGCCATCATCGGATGCAGGCGCTCAACACCTGTTGAAGGGTTGATAGACCAGGCCAAAATTGACCGGGCCAAAAATCGACCGGGCCACCGACTTGGGGGGCTTCCGGTTACTCCGGCATCAGTCCGGACAGCAGTTTATTGACCCACACCTGCTGCTCGTCTTCAATCTGCTCCTGACCGATGGGCCACAGCACCTGTAAGGCGCTCCATTGGCCGCTTCCGCTGTCTTGCAGCTCGCGCATAAAGGTCACCGGCAGGTTGTCCAGCCGGGTACGAATACGGTAGTTGGCCCCACCGTTTTTAAGCAGGGTATAACGGACCTCCAGCACCCTCACTGTCGGTTCCAGCGGCAGTTTGCTGCGCACCCAGGCCAGATACCAGGAGGGGGTCTGCTCATCCTCCGGCTCACGGGAATTGATGAGGTACTCACACTGGGGGTGGGTGGCGTCCGAGACCCACTTCATGGCAGCGCAGACGTGCCGCTCCATGATTTCTTCCCAGCGGGTGTCGTCACCCATAAAATGGCTGTAATCGTTGAGGCTGGGCACCCGCTTGGAGGACAAAATGACCTCCGCATACTGGTCTACCCAGTTGGCGGCCTGCTCAAAATCCGGGTCGGTGGGCGACAGCAACACCTGTGCCTGCGCCTCTTTCCACAGATATGGCGCAAGCCCCACCAATGCAACCAACAGCAAGGCTGTCGGTGAGCGGAACACACGGGTAAACCGCGAGCGTAATACGCCCATAATTTTACCTCCCTGGTAAAAAAGCACGCCTGCGCGTGACCGGATCCATCCCTGACGGTGACGATTAGTATAGCGCAAGGTCCGTCAGGATATCCAATCTTTCAACGGTCTAGCGATTTATGATCGGCGGAAGGGGACGCATGTGCCTCACAGGCTGGGCAGCATATAGATGGTTTCGGTGGCCAGCGACAGGCCGTCATCGGTGGTCAATGTGAGGGTGAACGGGTACGGTTTGTTGAACTCCAGCCCGTGCTGATCGATCTGTAGCGGAACCCGTACTCGTGTGCCCTCCGATACCCGGACGTGCGGCTGGGCAAGGGTCGC
>JALWRU010000422.1 GCA_026994095.1 Nitrospira sp.
TGGCCGGGGGTACTGGCAGTCGTTTGTACCCGTTGACCCACGCGGTCAGCAAGCAGTTGATGCCGGTCTATGACAAGCCGATGATCTACTACCCGTTGGCCACGCTCATGCTGACCGGGCTGACCGATATTCTGCTCATCACCACCCCGCAGGACAAAGACGCCTTTGAGCGTCTGCTGGGGGACGGCTCTGATCTGGGGATTCGTATCCGGTACGTGGTGCAGCCGAAGCCAGAGGGTTTGGCACAGGCGTTTGTGCTGGGCCGGTCGTTTATCGGCGATCGGCGGGTGGCGCTTATTCTGGGCGACAACCTTTTTTATGGCCACGGGCTGGAGGCCCAGTTGCAGCAAGCGGCTACGCGTATCGACGGAGCCACGGTGTTTGCCTATCGGGTGAGCGACCCGGAGCGGTACGGGGTGGTGAGCTTTGATGGCGAGGGGCGCGCCACGGCCATTGAAGAAAAGCCACAAAGGCCGCGCTCTCGTTATGCGGTGCCGGGCATCTATTTTTATGATAATCAGGTAGTACAGATGGCCGCTGATCTGAAGCCGTCCGCCCGCGGGGAGTTGGAGATCACCGACATCAACCAGACCTATCTGCAGGCGGGCAACCTGCATGTGGAGGTGATGGGGCGGGGGGTGGCGTGGCTGGATACGGGCACCCACGACTCGCTGTTGCAGGCGTCCAATTACATTGCCACCATCGAGGCGCGACAGGGTTTGAAGGTGGCCTGTCTAGAGGAGATCGCTTTTGGCATGGGCACCATCGACCGGGCGCAATTGCAGCGGCTGGCCGAGCGGATGGGCAACAACGGCTATCGGGCCTATTTGAACGATTTAGTGACGGAGGATGCGGCCCGGTGAGCGCACTCAGCGTACAGAAAACCAAGCTGGATGGATTGGTGGTGGTGCAGCCGACGGTACACGGCGATGCCCGTGGGTTCTTTCTGGAGACTTACCACCGGGACAAGTACGCCGAGGCGGGCATCGACGTGACCTTTGTGCAGGACAATCTGTCCCGCTCCAGCAAGGATATTCTGCGGGGGCTGCACTACCAGATCGAACGCCCGCAAGGGAAACTGGTGTCGGTGGTGCAAGGGGCGATCTTTGATGTGGCGGTGGACCTGCGCAAGGGGTCGCCCACTTTCGGTCAATGGGATGGAGTGGTGTTGTCGGACGAAAATCGCTATCAATTGTATGTGCCGGTCGGTTTCGCCCACGGCTTTTGTGTCATCAGTGACACCGCTGAAGTGACCTATAAATGCACTGACCTGTACCATCCGGCGGGTGAGCGCTCGTTGCGGTGGGACGACCCGGACATTGGTATCCCCTGGCCGGTGACTGGCGACGATGGGCCGGTGTTGTCAGACAAGGACCGGGAGGCTCCGTTGTTGAGCCAGATCCCTGAAGCCGACCTGTTCAGCTACCCGGTGGCCGGTACATGAGTTTACCGACCCTGTTGGTGACCGGCGGAGCCGGGTTTATCGGCACCAATTTTGTGCGTCAGCTGGTGACGGCGGGCAAGCACCGGATCGTCAATCTGGACCTGTTGACCTACGCCGGACGGCGCGAGAATGTGGACGATCTGCCGGATCATCTGCACCGCTTTGTGCGCGGCGATGTGGGCGATAAAAAACTGGCGCAATCGCTGTTGGACGGCTCCCATTCGCTGTATAAACAGGCCGGGTGGGAGGCGCCGGTGTGGTTAATCCACTTTGCCGCCGAGTCCCATGTAGACCGCAGTATTGAAGGGCCGGAGGCGTTTGTACAGACCAATCTGGTGGGCACCCACACCCTGCTGGAGGTGGCCCGACAGGTGTGGGATGGAGATGCCAGCCGTCGGTTTTTGCATGTCTCCACCGATGAGGTGTACGGCAGTTTAGGGCCGAGTGGACTGTTTACCGAGGCCACGCCGCTGGCGGCCAACAGCCCCTATTCGGCCAGTAAAGCCGGGGCCGACCTGCTGACTCGCGCCTATTTCGAGACCTATCACCTGCCTACGCTGATTACCCGCTGCTCCAACAATTATGGCCCTTATCAGTTGCCGGAAAAATTGATCCCGGTGGTGATCGACCGTATTCTGGCGCGTCAGCCGATTCCTATTTATGGCGATGGTGGCAACATTCGGGACTGGCTCTATGTGAGTGATCACTGTGATGCGCTGATGCAGGTGCTGGCTTACGGCCCGGTGGGGGAGGTGTTCAACATCGGTGGCCACAACGAGTGGAGCAATCTGGATCTGGTGGGATTGATCTGCGATCGGCTGGATGCGGCCACCGGCAGTAAAGATTCCCGCAGCCTGATGACCTTCGTGGAGGATCGGCTGGGTCACGACCGGCGTTATGCCATCGACGCGGGCAAGATGGAGCGGGAGTTGGGCTGGCGACCGGCGGAGACCTTTGAGACCGGCATCACCCGCACCATCGACTGGTATCTGGAACATCACGACTGGATGGCGCGGGCCAAGCAGGCGCTGCATTGAAGATTCTGCTGACCGGCGCCAACGGTATGTTGGGGCGGGATGTGATGGCCGAGATGGCACCGCTGTTTCAGGTGTTGCCTTACCCTCGTGAGGTGTTGGATATCACCGATCGGGCGCAGGTGGATGCGGCGGTGGCGACGGTGCAACCAGATGTCATCATCAATACCGCTGCCTATACCAACGTGGATGCTTGCGAGAGTGATCTGGCGGGTTGCATGGCGGTGAACGGTGGCGGCCCCGGTGTGTTGGCGCAGGCAGCCCGGTCGTGCAGTGCCTTGCTGGTGCACTACTCCACCGACTATGTATTTGATGGCCGCAATCGGGCCAAGCCGTGGCGGGAGGATGATGCCACTGCGCCGTTAAACGCCTATGGCCGTTCAAAACTGGCGGGGGAGGAGGCCATTCGGGCCAGTGGTGCCCGTCATCTGATATTACGCACGGCCTGGCTCTATGGGCTGCATGGCAACAATTTCGTTACCACCATGCAGCATTTTGGGCGGGAGCGGGATCGCTTGACCGTGGTTGATGATCAGATCGGCAGCCCGACCGGCACGGTGGAGTTGGCGCAGATGACCCGTGCTTTGTTGGCGGCAGGAGCCTCTGGCGTCGTCCACGCGACTGCGGCGGGTGCTTGTAGCTGGCATGGGTTTGCGGTGGAGATCATGCGGTTGAGTGGTTTGGGGACTCCGGTTGACCGTGTGGATAGTCGTGGGT
>JALWRU010000423.1 GCA_026994095.1 Nitrospira sp.
GATCAACAACAGGTCGGCCTTGCGCGCAATGGCTGCCTCGCAGGCATCAAAGGTGACCGAAGCGGCGTCTGCCCCCGCCTTGTGGCTGATTACGTCAACGCCGGTGCGCTCTCCCCACAATACGAGCTGCTCGCTGGCCGCTGCGCGAAAGGTATCGCCCGCTGCCAGCACTACCTTTTTGCCCTCGGCGGTATAACGGGTAGCCAATTTACCGATGGAGGTGGTCTTGCCCACCCCGTTGACCCCTACCATCAGCACCACTGTGGGAACATGTTTGAGTTGCAGACTGCGGCTGCCCGCTACTGCCAAGGCCTTGCCCAGATGGATGCGCAGCACCTCCCACAGGCGCGCCGCATCGGCCATCTTGTTGTAACGGATTTCATCGTTGATGGTCTGCATCAAGCGGCTGGTAACGGCCATGCCCAGGTCTGCGGTGATGAGGATTTCTTCAACCTCCTCAATCAGTTCTGGTGTGATTTTGCGGTTGGCGGTGGCCTCGGTCAGGCGGTCGCCCAAGGCACCCCGGCTGCGGGTCAGCCCCCGGGTGAGACGTTTAAAAAAACCCACTAGCTACTCCTGTTTGCGCAAAAAACATCGCTTGTTTACCCCTCCGCCCGTGCTACCAACCCGGTACAGGACGGTAATAACACCGCCAGCAGACGGGCCTCTTCAGCCCCCATACGGCGGGATTCTTCCGGCCCCAACTCGTGGTCGTAGCCCAGCAGATGTACCAATCCGTGAACCAGCAGCAGCGACAGCTCCTGTGCCGGTGTCAGCCCAAACTGCCCGGCTTGTGCGATGGCGGTTTCAACGCTGATGACTATATCACCCACCGGCAGCGGCGCACCCTCTTTCATGGCCGGTGCCAGTGCCGCCTGGACCTGTCCGGTATCGCCCTCCCACATGGGGAACGACAGCACGTCGGTGGATCGGTTGATACCCCGGTGGTCCCGGTTCAACGCCCGCATGGCACGGTCGTTGACCAGCAATACACTCAGCTCTCCGTGGGGTAACTTAAGCAGCGACAGCGCCTGCTCCCCATGCCGGATCAGCCTGGCAACATCAACCGGAAACCGCCGTTGGCGGTTGGTCAGCAGGACCGGCATGGCCCGGCGGGATCGACTGCCCCGGATACTGAATGCGGTGATGAAAGGTACCCGACAGGGTTTTGAGTGTGAGTTCGCATTCGTCCAGTTGCTGGTCTAAATAGATGGTATGAACCATTGTATCCACCCACGTCGCCAAGCGCGCGGGTGACGGCTCTTTCAGTCCTATGGTCCACTGGGAGCAGGCGGCTCATGGACGGCCCGGGGCTACCGACAGCGGTGGCCCTGTACTAGGAGGCCCCGGCCCTGCCCTGATCGCGGGCGGCGTAGGCACGCACAATGCGGGCCACCAGCGGGTGACGGACCACGTCATCGTCGTTAAAGTGGGCGATGGAGACCCCTTCGACCCCCTGCAACAGGGTGGTCACATCGGCCAGCCCGGAGGCCTCACCCGGGGGCAAGTCCACCTGGGTCGGGTCGCCGGTCACCACCACCTGCGACCGTTCACCAAAGCGGGTTAAAAACATTTTCATCTGATTGACGGTGGTGTTCTGGGCCTCATCCAAAATGATAAAGGCATCATTTAAAGTACGCCCCCGCATGAACGCCAGCGGGGCGATCTCTACATCTCCCTGGGCTAGCAACTTTTCAGCCTTTTCCGGGGCCATCAGCTCGTACAGCGCATCGTATAGGGGCCGCAGGTACGGGTTGACCTTCTCGATCAGGTCGCCCGGTAGAAACCCCAATCGTTCGCCCGCTTCCACCGCCGGTCGGGTCAACACGATGCGGCGCACCTGCTTCTGGTTATAGGCGGATACCGCTGCGGCCATGGCCAGGTAAGTTTTACCGGTGCCCGCAGGCCCCACAGCGATCACCAGGTCGTTGTGAATGGTGGCATTGAGGTAGTGGGCCTGATTGGCAGTGCGCGGCATGACCCGTGTGGCCAGCCCGTGCAGTTCGGGTACCGGCTCCGTAACCCGCTGCTGGTCGCTCAATTTGGACAAGATGAAACGGACATCGTCCGGCCCCACCGGAGTACCGCCGGTCTGTAGGTCAGACAGTTCGCCCAATACCTGCTTGGCGGCGGCGACCGCCGTGGCCGGGCCGTCAATCACCAACTGCTGGCCACGAGCCGACAGGGTGACCTCAAGCGCCTCTTCAATGGCCCGTAAGTGGGCATCGTACAGGCCAAACAGTGCGGCGGTGTCGAGTTGCGCATCCAGGACCAAGGTTTCACTACTCATGAGCGAAGTATATGGGCCACTGGCGAAAGTGACAAGGTGGCCCTCGCGGGGCAGGTCTGACTGCGCCTGTTATTTAAAGTAAATGGTCGCTTTTTCCGATGGGGTAGCAGGTGGAATTGGGAGGAGGAATTGCGAGTGGACGCGCCCCGTCAGGCGTTGGTATTTCATATTGGCATGAAACGCTACGCCGTCGATATTCTGGACTTGAAAGAGGTCAGCCGTATGCCCCAACTGGCGCATACCGTGACCGACAACAGCGTTGACCTGGGGCTGATCCAGCTTCACGGGCGACCTGTGCGGGTCTACGACCTGGGTCAGTTTCTCGGCCAACCCCCGGAGGCTCAGGAAGGGCCGTCCTGCGCCCGCCACTGGCTGATCGTCTGCCGTACTGATGCGGACGCTGTCCACTGGCGGGTGGACGATGTGGAAGACATCGTTGAATACAGCGAAGCGCAGGTAACGGTGCAGGATGCCGCCACCAGCCACGGACCGGAGTCGGTCTTCGATGTGCTGGAGCTAGACCAGCAACTGATCTACCTGTTGCGCCCGGACCGGGTGGACGAGCAAGCCATGCGCGGCATTGGCGAGCCGGCCTGAGCGGCACCACCCAGGGAAACGGAGAGACGATTTTGAAATTGGGTCTGGATGAACAGCTGCACCGGCTGCGGGATGACTTTGACGCCAGCTTTGCCCAGGGCAACCAAGCGGCGGCAGAGGGGCTGCGCACCCATTTGACCGTGCGGGTCGGGGCCGAAGATGTAGCGATTCCCATCGACAACGTGCGTCGGCTGGTGCGCGAAGTCGAGGTGGTGGTGTTGCCCGGTGCGCCGACCCACCTGCTGGGGGTCATCAACCTGCGTGGCGATCTGGTATCGGTCTATGACATGGCCACCCTGTTTGGC
>JALWRU010000424.1 GCA_026994095.1 Nitrospira sp.
GGGTGAGCGGCGAGCCGTTGCGCAGGTTCACCCGGGCGGTAAAATCGCCACCGCCCAGGGCATCGGTGCAGGCCTGCAAGCGCCTCAGGTCGCGCCACAGGGGGTAGACCCAGATGAGCACCGCGATGGCCACCAGCAGCGCCAGCGCCAGCAGTAACAGGGTCTCCAGATGGTCAATGCCGATGGGTTCATAAAATGGGCCGAGTTTTACCGCATAGGGGCTGTCGGCCATCTGTCGGTACAGGTAGTCGTGGTCGTCATCCACCCGGTGCCACGCCACCTGCCCCTGCTGCAGGTGGGTCTGGGCCGATTCCGGCAGCGAAGCCTGCGCCATTTCGATCAACACCACCGGGAAGGTGAACGGTGCCTTGATGGTTTCAAGCGCCTGTGGCCACGCGGCTTGTGGCTGTTTGAGCAGCTCCATTTCAATGAGTGAAAAGGTGCTGGCAGCCAGCCGCCGGTTATCGTCTTCCTCGGTCTGGTTGAAGGGTAATTCCAGCACCCACGGGCTTTGCAGAATACGGTGGTAGAGCAGGGCCACATTGTCGTGTTCCCGCATGACGGTCCGCCCCTGGGTCAGCCGTTGCAGTTGTGTTGCAGGCCACTTCAGGCGATCGAACCGGGTCAGCCGCAAGGGGTAGCCACCGCCGCTGTTGAGCCGGTCGATGAACGGCTGCCAGCGGTCGGCGGGCAGCGCCTTCAGGCGTTGTTCAAGCAGGGTAAAGGAGCCTTGTGCATACTCGGCGTAGAGCTGTTCCAGCGGGCCGTGAATCAGGGTGCCAAGATTGACTATGCCGACCACATAGAGGGCCATTGCGCCCCCCAGAATCAGGTAGAGTCGGGTAAATAGACGTCCCACGGTAGCGGTCCCTACCCCCAGGCGTCCTGCACCAGCAGATAGCCCTGCCCGCGCACGGTTTTGATGCGAAACGGGCGGCTGGTATCGTCCCGAAGTTTTTTGCGTAGACGTGATACGCGGATGTCGACCGAGCGGTCCAGACCGTCGTAATCGATGCCGCGTAGCTTTTCTAAAATGACCTCGCGGGTCAAGACCTGCCCGGCGTGGGAGGCCAGCAGCCACAGCAGGTCGAACTCGTTGGTGGTCAACTCCAGCTCCTGGTCGCCCAGCCAGACCTCGCGGGAGGCCGCGCTGATGCGCAGGGTGCCAAAACAGAGCGGGCCGCGCTCCGGGGTGGGTAGATCACCGGCACCAAAGCGGCGCAACAACGCCCGCATACGCGCCAGCAACACCCGTGGCTGGATCGGTTTGGTGACGTAGTCGTCGGCCCCCAACTCCAGCCCCACCACCTGATTGATGTCGTCGTCGCTGGCGGTCAGCATGAGGATCGGGCCGCTGTAGTCGGGCCGCACTGCTTTGCAGACTGCCAGCCCGTCGAGTCCCGGCAGCATCAGGTCGAGTACCACCAGATCGGGGGATTCAGAGCGGATACGGGCTACCGCGGTATCGCCACGGGCTTCGATGGCCGCCACAAACCCCTGCTGTTGCAGGTAGTCCTGAATCAGCGCGCTCAAGCGGTGGTCGTCTTCTACCAGCAGGATTCGGCAGGGCGTTAATTCAGTGACGGGTGATGCAGGCATCAGGCCCTCCTTCTGCACGGACAGTCTCTAAGGACCGGGCCAGTATAACGAGGCAGGCGCTGCTTCGCGCCATGCCGGTATGGGGCCGGGTGGGTTATTTGATCTGGTAGCTCAACCCCAGCGAGAATTGAAACTGGTTGGGGCTGCCGGCCGGGTCGACAATCGGGCTGTCGGCGGCATCGCCCAGCAGACGTTGATAGTCAAAGGTTTCATAGAGTGCCCAGCGGTTGCTCAACTGGCAGCGGGACTTCAGGTGCAGGGCCACATCGCGGATGCCATCTTTAGCGGCAAACTGGCTCCGGCCAGAGGCGCTGGCCTGCGCCGCAGTCACCCCGAAATAGCGCTGCATATAGTGTTGGTCGGCCCAGGTGGTGGAGACCCCCAGCAGGCTGCGCGATTGATTTCTCGGCCACAGGTAGGAATAGGCCAGCAGCAGACGTGAGGTGACCCCGTTGTGGTTACCGGACAGGTCCGACTCCCGCTCCAGTACAAACAAAAATCGTTTGTCGTAGGCCAGGTTGGTCTGCCGGGGCTGGTTCGACAGGTAGAGATTCAACGTAGCGTAGGGTTTGATATCCCCCAGACCGGTAAGGCCCGAATCGTCCTTTTTATCGCGGCCATGTTGACCCCGGACCCCGGCACCAAACAGTAGGTCGGGGCCGTTTTTAAGGTGCAACCGGAGCGCCTCCATGTGGAAACCGTCCAGGGTACTCAGGTGCAGGTTGATGGGCCCGACAACGAGGCTGTTGCTGTCTGGATCGGGCGCGGCCATGTTCCAGTCCAGCAATAGCAGGGGGCTGAAACCACCACTGGTATCATTGGTGCCGGGGTAGTCGTGCTGACCGATCAGCCCGGTCAGCCCCACCTCAATACTGGTTTCGGCCTGCGCCAGCCCGACGGGGGACAGACACAGGGCCACTACCAGCAAAAATCGCCAGCCGGTTGGTTTGTTCATACAGGGCCTCGCTGTTTATACCGTTCACGCTCACCCCTTTGGCGAGTGCACGGAAATCAGTATAAAAAGCAGGCGTGGCGGAGACTGTTGCGGTTGTGTAGGACAACTGTAACCGCGTGTAACAAGGCCCGCGCAGGTCGGATGGCAGGCCGTCACGTTCAGGTGGTTCTAACGCACCGGAATCAACTCGCAGGACGAATGCCTGAGCAGCATATAGTCCATGCGGTTAAAGGCTTCCCACACCGGGGCAAAGTCGGTGGCCAGTTGTTCGTCGGTGGGGGCTTTTTTGCCGGTGGCACCGGAGCTGTCTCGCACGGCGGCATAGAGCTGTGACAGGGAGCGTTTGCCATCGATCGCCCGCAGCAGGGTCGCGCTGTATTTTCCCGGTGTGACCGACAGCACAAATTTGGGGTGTTTCCAGGTCACCTCTTTTCCGCCGGACTGATCCAGTTCATCGGCAAACTTACTGGCGAAGTCGGAAGGGATGTTAAACAGATACGGCACATTGTCCCACTCATCGATGCGGGCGGCGGTGTGGTCGCTGGCGGTCACATAAAAACAGTGGCGCATGATGTTGCCCACAAACAGCTCCATGGCGGCCTGTTGTTCCATCAACGGCAGTGCCAACATGCGGCGCAGTACCCGGGGCGACAGGTTTTGTAGCTGCGGGCACATGAGCCAGCGGTCGGTGGGGGAGGCAAACCCACCAAAATGCAGGCCTGCCTGCGCCACCAACCCATAGATCTCGGGCACCGTATAGGCCCGGTCCTGAGAGTGCAGCAGCAGGTCGTAAATACCGGACGGATCGCGCTTGTGGATATCTACATAGTATTGATGGTTGTGGGCAAACCAGTTGCTGGGGGGGATGCAGTCCAGTACCGCCGAGGCGGTTTTGACCTTGCTGTCGGCGGTGGATTCCCCCTGATTGAGCAGCCGTAGCAGGGCCTGCATCTGGTAGACCCCGGCCCGGCCATAGGTGGCATACAACATGATGCCTATAGCCCCGTTCGGGGCCAGCACCGATTTAAGCGCCAGCAGCCCCGCGTCCGGGTCGGCCAGGTGGTGTAACACGCCACTACAGTTGATGAAGTCGAACGGCTCCAGCCCCATGTCCGGCAGATCCATGAGGGAGCCATGCACCCACTCGATATTTGTAAGCCCGCGCACCTTGGCGCGCTGTTTGACGATATTAGAGCTGGCTTTGCTGATGTCCAGCGATACCACCTGTCCGCCCAGCGGTGCCAGTTGATGGGCTAAAAAGATGGTGGCATCGCCGGTACCTGCCCCGGCCACCAGCACCCGTGCCCCGGAAAAATCTTTTTTACCCCCAAAGCAGTAGTGATCCAGCGGTTGTAGTTCGGCCAGAATCGGGCGCAGCAGGCGGGTGCGCTCTTCGTCTGGATCTCTGGGGGGGTAGGGCAGTTGTTCGTACTGGTTGCGAACGGACTTGAGGTAGTTGGGTGACGGTTTCACGAGCGCCCCTGATGAGAGGTAAACGGAGACAAACAGTGTAGCAATGCACAAAAAAAATTAACGGCCTGCGGGGGCCGCCCCCCCGCCCGCCGGAGGCATTCTCTTATTCGACTTTCGCCTCCAACCCCCGCTGCTGCGCCTCCGACATGGTCGACAATTCCATTTTGTACGCCAAAAACCACATCATCGCCACCCCCAGCAGCCACACCATGATCTGCCATACCCAGATGGACGGAATCCCGAACAGCCAGGTAGACGGGTCGTTGGGGCTGCCAAACAGGTCGTTGCCGATCACCGCGCCGGGGCCGATGCCCATGAGGAACCACATCAGTACCACCCCCCAGGCGACGGGCACCAGTTTGCGTTTGCGTTGGGGCAGGGCGGAATGGTCGCGTAATACCTGATGAAAGGTGCCCCGGTGGCGGGCTTCATCGGCATGTTGAGTGACCGCAGAGACGCCGATGCAGACCAGCAGGTTGCACATGATGCCCCATCCGGCGGAGTGGATGGTCATGGGCCAGCGGCCCCAGGGCAATAGGCCGCCAAACAGTTGCTGGCCGATGGTTTCGGTGAGGATGACCGCGCATAGCCCTACCGCCAGCCCCCAGGTGACTCCCTGTCTTGTGAACCAGGGAATCCAGCAGATGCCCAGTAGCGCGGGCCACATCTGGCAGCCAAAGGCCACCGCCAGTCCGCCCAGTAATACCAGCGCATCGCTGGAGAAGGTGGCTACCAGCAGCGCTGCCAGTACGATGACAAACACCCCCAGGCGACCAAACCGTTTTTGGGTGGTGTCGTCCGCCTCCCGGTTGAGAAAACGACGGTACAGATCGCGGGTCAACATGCCGCCAGCGGTGGACATGTAGGCCGCCCCGGTGGACTGCATGGCGGCCAGCGCGCAGACTGCCAGCAGCCCCACCAGCCAGGGCAGGGACTCGGCGATCTGGTTGAAATAGTGGGGCACCAGCGAGTCGGGCTTGGCAGCGATGCTCTCGGGTAATACGTTGGACAGGGCCAGCCCGGCATCGTTTACCAGCGGGTTGGCGCCCAGCAGGTTGGCCCCCATGCCCTGAATGGCGGTGAAGATGAACAGGATGCCGCCGATGACCAAGGCCGAGGCCCACACCTGTTGTGGCGCAAACGGCTTGGGGGAGGCGTTGCCGAAGGCCCACATGGTGAAGGCCGGGGCCGCCTGAATACCCATCAGCGCAAACATATAAGAGACAATCATGACCCCGGTCCAGAGGCCGCCCACCGGGCTTTCGATCCCCAGTCCGGCGGTGGCCTGTGCGGTGCCGGGGATGGCAAAGTAGGCGTTGTAATCGCCGCCGCCGTGGCCCTGGGTGGTGCCCCACTTGCCCACGTCGCTTGCTGCCAGCCGCGCCATGCCGTCGGTAAAGGCGGCCCAGCCCCCTAACAGGTCCAGCGCGATCCAGCCGGTAATCACAATACCCAGGGCCAGCAGGATGCACTGCATGGTATCCACATAGGCGACCGCTTTTAAGCCGCCGGAAGCCACATAGATCAGCACCACCAACGACAGCCCCCAGGTGCCCACTACCTGCGGTACCAGCCCGTCGGTGAGGACCGAAAACAGGTAGCCGGAGGCGGCCAGCTGCACCCCCAGATAGGGCACCGAAAAGAGCAGCGCCACCAGCACCGTCAGCAGGCGGATGGCGTCGCCCCGGTAGTAGTCCGCCAGCATCTCGCCGGGGGTGACGTAGTTAAAACGCTTGCCCAAAATCCACTGTCGTTTGAGCAGAAACACCCCGGTGAGCGGGATGGTGATGGCATAAAACGAGGCGTAGGCGTACTGAAAGCCGTCCCTGAAGATCAGCCCCGGATGGCCCATGAAGGTCCAGCCCGAAAAGGAGGTGGCGGTGGCTGCCAGAATAAAGACCCAGGTGGAGAGTTTGCGCCCGGCCAGAAAATAGTCGCTGGCAGAGTGGCTGGCACGCATGCCCTTGACGCCCCAGAAGATACAGTAGCTCCAGTACAGGCCGATCAGTGCAAACAGCCAGATTACCTTGGGGGCCATGGGGTTCTCCTGCACATACAAACGGGGAAACCGACGAGCAAATAGAGCCGCTACGGGTGAGCCAATCGAGTCGGTTGGAGCAGCCCCGCCCATGGTCCTCCACCCGAATACCGGGGGTCAAGTTTCAGAAAATTGATCGGTGATACGTCGTTACTGGCCCGGATGGCAATGCAGCCGGTACAATGGTCGGTTCACCGTCATCCCCTTGTCGCCCCGGTTGTTATGCCTTGCCCTGAATGCCCCATTCCATGAATGCCCTGCCGACCATTCAGGTGATTGTGGTGGGGGGTGGCCACGCGGGTGCAGAGGCAGCCGCAGCGGCGGCGCGCATGGGTTGCAAGACCGTGCTGATTACCCAGCAGATCAACGCCATCGGTCGCATGAGCTGCAACCCGGCGGTGGGCGGCATCGCCAAGGGCCATCTGGCCCGCGAGATCGACGCCCTGGGTGGGCTGATGGGGCAGGTCACCGACCGGGCCGGGATCCAGTTCAAGATGCTCAATACCCGCAAGGGTCCGGCGGTACGTGCCCTGCGCGCACAGGTCGACAAGTACGCCTACAGCGCCACCATGCGACAGCTACTGGCCGGGATCGACAACCTGTCCATTGCTGAGGCGACGGTAGAGCAGTTGCTGGTAGAAGATGGCCGCATCCACGGGGTGGTCACCGATACCCTGGGCACCATCTACGCCGATGCGGTCATTCTCACCACCGGCACCTTTTTGCGCGGACGTACCTTTATCGGTATGGAGTCCCTGTCCGAAGGACGGGTGGGCGAAGCCCCGGCGGAGCAGCTATCGGAGTCGTTTACTTCACTTGGCTTTGCACTGGGCCGTTTGAAGACCGGTACCCCGCCCCGGCTGCATCGTGAGAGTATCGATTTTAGTCGTACCGAGGCCCACTGGGGTGACGATACCCCGCGCTTTTTCAGCCACGCCACCCGTGCCACTCATCTGCAGCAGATTGCCTGTCACCTGACCTGGACCAACGACGCCACCCATCAGTTGATTCGTGACAATCTGCACCAGTCGCCCATGTACAGCGGTCGTATCACCGGCATCGGCCCGCGTTACTGCCCGTCGATTGAAGACAAGGTGGTGCGTTTTGCCGACCGGGACCGGCATCAGGTCTTTTTAGAGCCGGAGGGGCTGGAGTCGGACTCCTATTATGTGAACGGCGTCTCCACCAGCCTGCCCGCCGATATTCAGTTGCAGATGGTGCATACCATTCCCGGTCTGGAGGCGGCCACCATGCGGCGGCCCGGTTATGCGGTGGAGTACGACTATGTGCCGCCCACCCAACTCAAGAGTACGTTGGAGACCCGTGCGGTGGCCGGGCTGTACCACGCCGGGCAGCTTAACGGAACGTCGGGCTACGAAGAGGCCGCCGCGCAGGGGTTGATGGCCGGGATCAATGCGGCGCTGGCACTGACCGGGCGCGAGCCGCTTGTCTTGGGCCGGGATCAGGCCTATATCGGGGTATTGATTGACGATCTGGTCACTCAGGGGACCGCAGAGCCCTACCGCATGTTCACCTCCCGCGCCGAGTACCGCCTGCTGCTGCGGCACGACAATGCCGACCGCCGCCTCTGCACCATCGCCTATCGTTTGGGGTTGATGGACGAGGCTGCATTTGGCTGTTTTATGGATAAGGAACGGCAGATTGAAGATGAACTGGCGCGCCTGAAAAAGGTCCGGGTGGGGCAGCTTCCTGCACCCGAAACGGCCCCCCAAACTGCCACAGTTCCGGTCATCGACGCGGGCACGACGTTGGCACAACTGCTGCGTCGACCGGGGGTGCATTACACCACCCTGCACGGCTGGGACCCGGCGGCCACCACCGATGCAGCGGTGATGGAGGCGGTGGAGGTGGCGCTCAAATACGCCGGCTATATCCAGCGCGAAGAAGAGCGCATTGCCCGCACCCGTGACATGGAGTCCCGCGCCATTCCCGATGATTTTGAGTTTGCCACGGTGGCCGGGTTGTCTTGTGAAGTGGTGGAAAAGTTGACCGCCATTGGCCCGGCCACGGTGGGTCAAGCCAGCCGTATCTCCGGGGTGACCCCGGCGGCCATCTCGTTACTATTGGTGGCCCTGCAACGCCACAGTCCGCGCCCACAGGCCACCGCCTGACCGATTCGTTGCAGCAACGGGCGGCCCGTTTAGGGGTGTCGCTGGATGCGGACCAGTATGAGCGTCTGCACGCCTACGCGGCGCTGGTGATCCACTGGGGTGCGCGCATCAACCTGACCGGCGCGGCGGATGTTGCCACCTTTTTAAATCGGTATGTGATGGGTGCGCTGGCGCTGGCACCTCACCTGTCATTGACTCCACAAAGCCGTTGGGCCGACGTGGGCTCCGGGGCCGGGTTGCCCGGTATTCCATTGGCGATTGTGGCCCCGGACAGTCACTGGCTGCTGCTGGAGCCTCGCGGCAAGCGGTGGGCCTTTTTGGTTCAGGCGGTGCATGAACTGGGATTGTCGCAGGTGACGCCGTTACAGGAACGGCTGGAATACGCCGGAGTTGCACCAGAATCGCTGGATGGGGTGGTCTGCCGGGCCTTGGGGCCAGAGATTTTGCAGACCGAATCGTGGCTTAAACCCGGCGGTGTGATCGGCACCCACGGAGAGGCCGACAAGGGGCGTTGGCCGGAGGCAACTGTGCCGCCCGGTTTATCGGCAGAGGCACCGATTGAACTGGCTCTGGAACCGCCCCAGCACCTGGTGTTGTTTCGCAGGCAGGGGTAGTGCTACTTGCCGCAACGGTTCAGCCGATCAGGCAAAATCCCGACGGCCAAACAGCCAACCGGCAGCCGCCAGCAGCGCACCGGTGTAGGCGACCGCATACAGCAGCGCCAGCGTCAACGCACCAAAACCGACGGGCAGATGGTAGAGGGCCTGGGTTTTGAAGCTGAACAACTCCAGATTGGGCACGACATAGTAGATCGCCTGAGTGATGGCGTGGACCATGCCGTCTTCGCTGTTGGCGCCCATCTGCGCCAGCCCCTTGGACAGGTGGCCGATCACAAACACCCCCAAAGTAAACATGCCCGACAGAAACGGCCCGGACACCACTGAAAATAGCAGGGCGACTGCTGACAGTAGCGCCAACTCCACCCAGATCATCATCAGCGCCACCACCGTGGCAGTGCCGACGGTTCCGCCGAACATGATGGTAGCAATCGATACCAGCGAGCCCATCACCCCCACCAGTAAGGCCAGTGTCAGCAGTAATCCGACATATTTTCCCAGCAAAAACCCCAATCGACTGACCGGCTTGGCCAGCACCACATAGACCGTGCGCCGGGCGATCTCCCGCGCCATTGCAGAGACCCCCAGATAGACGGCGATCAGCGCGCCGAATACCTCGACTCCCAGCAGCCCCAGGTTGAACACGACCCGACCTTCCATCGCTACGGTAAATTTATCCACCACGGCGGCGACCATGAGCAGGGCCACCATGAAAAACAGCAGGCTGTACATGACCCGGTTGCGCAGGGCCTCCCGGTAAGTCACTTTGGCAATGGCAAGTATCTGGTTCATCCGGCACGCTCCACAGCATCCAGCTCTGACATAAACAGGTGCTCAAGGCTCTGCCGATGGGGGGTGACCGACACCACCTTGCCACCGGCGGCCAGCACCGCCTGAATATCGGTATCACAACTCTCTTCGGTCACCCGCACATGCACCAGCCCGTCGCGCTCTTCGGTGTGGGTGCCGGGTAGTACGAACTCCTGCGGCAGGCCGCTGATAATCAGCTCCACCTCGGTGACCTCCGGGGTGAGCAGTTCCGACAGGGGGCCAATGCTGCGGATGGAACCCTGCACCAGAATCGCCACCTGATCGCAGATGGCTTCTGCATCTGACAGTACGTGGGTGGAGAAGAACACCGTCTTGCCGCGTCGTTTCAGCTCCAGCATGATGTCTCGCACCAGCTTGCGCCCAGCCGGGTCGAGGCCGCTCATGGGCTCGTCCAGCACTACCAGATCCGGGTCGCCGATCAACGCCTGAGCCAGACCGATACGCTGTAACATGCCCTTGGAGAAGGTCTGCAAGCGGACATCTTCGGTGCCCTCCAGCCCCACCCAGTTCATTAATTCGGCCGCCCGCCCGGCGGTCTCTTTTGGGTCCAGCCCGCACAGTTGGCCGTGAAAGGCCAAAAATTCACTGGCTGTCAGATAGTCGTAAAAATAGGGGTGCTCCGGCAGATACCCCACCCGTCGCCGAATCTCCAGGTCGCCGGGTGAGCCGCCAAACAGTGCCACACTGCCGCTGGTAGGAGCCACCAGCCCCAGTAGCATTTTAATGGTGGTGGTTTTGCCCGCGCCGTTATGGCCCAGATAGCCAAACAGGCTACCGGCAGGGACCGTCATGGAGACCTCACGAACGACATCGGTTTGACGCATCAGGAAGCCAGACCGGTAGGACTTGGCCACGTCGTTCATCTGAATGGCAATGTCGGTTACATTGGCCAGCGTACTCATTGTAACTCCTGCAAACGTTGTTGAAAGCGGCGTCGATCGGCCGGGTTTTCGGTGGCGGAACTCATACGACGAAGCAACTCTCTTGCCATTTCTACGTTGTGCTCCTGGTCCCGAAACCGTTCCGCCAACTGGCCGATGTAGGGCGGCGGGCCTTCCATGGCTGCGGCTTGCTCAAAATGGTCGGCTGCAGCGAGGAAGTCGGTTCGCATAAAGAAGTCGTTAAACCCCATGTAAAACAGGTATCTCCAGTTGTCAGGGAAGCGGGTTAAACCAAGTTCCAGCAACCGGTCGCTCAGGTCGGCCCGGCCTGCATGCACTGTCAATTGCAAGGCCCCTACGGCGTAGGCCGGCTCAAAACGAGGGTCTAGTGTGGCGGTGCGTTCGATCATATCAAACAGGTGCTGGGCACCGGTGTCGGTTTTCAGTTCCTCTAATGAAACCGCCATTGCACGCATCCAGTACAGGTCAGCCATAAAGGGCCAGCGGTCGCCAGCAAGCTGTTGCCACTGGTCCGCGCTTAACAGCGGCGACATGGCGTGTTCCTGCGTGGCAACGGCTTCAGATCGCTCGGGATAAACCCCCAAAATCCCCGCGGCGGTACTCCAGCAGAGGAGCATCACCAGCGGGGCTGTGAGGTAGGGGGCAATGGCTCGCCACCCCCCGGTAAAGCGGGCGGCGTCACGCACGCTAATCATTTGTGACACGATCGGTCTCCGTGAATTAACAGGCAGGCCCTACGTTGGTAATGTCGTTGCAGGTCTGCGTCGGTTCTGACGACGCCTCGGTGATCACCCAGCGATCGAGGGTGGCGTCATTGTCCAGATTGGCGGTCACGGTGGCGGTATAGCCGGAGGCGCTTACCCCAGTAAAGACGGTGGTGCTATACACCCGGTTGCCGACCATGTCCACATTGATCTGTGCCTCGGAATTGCCGTAGGTGCTGTTTTCACCAAAGTAGATGGCCTGGCCGGTATAGACCGCGCTCAAGACCTCTTCAGCCTCCACCTGGCGGCTGGCCATGGCATTGTTTTGAAACCTGGGAATGGCGATGGATGCCAGCACGCCGATGATGGCGACCACAATCATCAATTCGATGAGGGTAAAACCGTAATCATCATTTTTCGATGTAAATCGCTGCATACCGTTACCGCGCATTCTAAAAAAAGGGGAAAGTTGGCCCTCCGGGAGAGATCCTCCCGGAGGGCCGTCGCTTTCGCTCGTCAGTATTAGCCAGTCACGTCGTTAGTCGTGTTAGCAGCCTGACGGGTCAGGTCGGAAATGACCCAGGTATCAATGGTGGCATCGCCATCGATGTTACCCGTCGCCTGTGCAGACCAGGCAGAACCGACCGGAGCGGTACCAGCCGGTACCAGCAGGGTGTAGTACTGCGGGGTGGCAGCAGGCTGGAAGCCCAATAGCGTGCTCCACAAGGTGGCGCCAGCGCCGGTGGCGTTCACGTAGGCGTTGTTCTGGGCGAAGAATGCCACCTCAGAGGTATAGATACCCGACAGCAGCACACGTGCTTCCGACTGGGAGGACTGCGCCTGATAGCGCAGGAAGTTCGGAATCGCCACGGCGGCCAAAATACCGATGATGGCCACAACGATCATCAACTCGATCAGGGTAAAACCCTTTTCATTTTTCTGTTTCAACATGTTACTTGTTCCTTACCTTACTTCTAATTAGAAACGGGTCGTACCGAAAGACCTGCTCTGTTCATTCATCGTCACCAGCACCCAATCCCTTGAGTGCGCCCTTCTCGTCAGGATGAATCGCCTTCGGTACGCTAATCACCAAATGCGAATCCTGGGAGGGGTTACAGCAAGGTCTGTGCCACCGTGAAAAATAAAGTGGTAACTGATTGTTTATAAAAAGAATAATCGGTGT
>JALWRU010000425.1 GCA_026994095.1 Nitrospira sp.
CCAGATGGGTGCGCGCCTCCAGATTCTCCGGTGCCTCCTGCGAGGCTTGCAGGTAATACCCCCGCGCCTTCAGGTAGTCTCGCCTGGTGACATAAAGGTATCCCATCGACAGCAGTGCGTCGACATCCGCAGGGTTCTCTTGCAGGCGGTTGCGCAGTATTTGAAAGGCCGGACCTTCAGGTTCGCTCAGCTTCTCCTGAATCTCTGCCGCCAGAGACGCGGCCACCTGATCGTGCGGTGCCGACATCCCGGTCGATCCGTGGGGAGAGGCCGGGGGTGCCGGTTCCGGCGCAGCAAGCGCAGCCCGAGCCGCCATCAATGGGGGGGGGGTGGACGCTTCGGTAGGAAGGACATCCGGAGCGGTGGCCAGCAAATAGCTGACCCCTGCCAAGGATCCCAATACGATCACCCCGGCAGCACCCACCAACCAGACCGATAATTTTTTCTCAGACATGCCTTCGATCCACAAAAAGAAAGCCCCAGTATATCGCCCACAGCGTTTACTTGCGACGAATGGGGTACACTGATCTACAGGCGCTGGTCACCGGGTGGTTCGCCCACCGGTGGTCTGCTTGACCCGCCATTGCGGCTCACGTAGCATCCTCAGCCGGGTCCATTGTCCCGCTGATGTACAAGGAGATCCCATTCGGGAACCACATGATCGCCGGTCGTCTTCGTCTCCCTGTTGTGCTGCTGTTGCTGGCGCTCCTGACGCCTCTGTTTGGCGGAACTGCGCTCGCTACCCGACCATTTGTCTCCACTGAAAGTGCGGTGGCGCTACCTCGCTCAGGTGCCAGGCTGGAGATGGGACAAGCCTACGAAAACTGGAACCGGGGGGACCGGATTTACTCCTGGCTGACAGAGTTCAGCTACAGCTTTTACGGCAACCTGGACCTGGAGGTCGAGGTTCCGTGGAATGTCGTCGGAGGGGGGCCGGGGCCCGACCAGTTTAGCGATGGTCTCGGTGATCTGAGGGCCAAGGCCAAAATCAATTTTGTAAAGGGTCGTGCCGCCAACCCACTGGCCCTGTCGGGTCAATTTTCGGTGAAATTCCCCACCGGTAGCGGTGTCACTACCAGCGATGAGGTAGACGTGCGATTGGCCGGTTTGGCCTCCAAAGGGTTTGGTCCGGCGTTGGTCCATGCCAACCTGTCGTACACCTTCGTGGGGGACAACGGCGCATTGAACATCAACGATGCCTGGGGAATCGCCCTCGGCACGTTAGTCGAAACCCGCATTGACGGACTGTCTGCAGTGGGTGAATTCTTCTGGGATCAGGCCCGGCTTGCGGGTGAAGAAAGCCGGCTGGAAATGATGGGTGGCGGGGTGTTGCAACTGACCCCCCGTCTCAAGCTGGATGCGGTCATCCGTATCGGCCTGAAACCCGGCGCACCTCCCTCGGACGGCGCGCCGGACTACTCCCTCGGGGTTGGGTTCAGCTACGATATTCCGCAGCTGTAACCGCTATTGTCGGCCTGCTACAACCGGTCCACCATCGGCTGGGTCACCACCACAATCCCCGACTCGGTAACATGGAAGCGCTGCTCGTCTGCCACCCGGTCGAAGCCGATTTCGATCTTCTCGGGGATCGTTACCCGCTTGTCCACGATGGTCCGATGCAAGCGGGCATAACGGCCCACCTTGGTTTCATCAAAGAGGATTGATTCGGTCACCTCGCTGTAGCTGCCCACCCGGATATTGGGCGACAGCACCGAACCCTGCACTTTGCCACTGATGATGCAGCCGCCCGAGACAATGGAGTCGAGCGCACGGCCACGTCGCCCCCCCTCATCGTCCGCCTGGGCAAAGATGAATTTGGCCGGCGGCGACTGCACCTGATAGGTGCGCACTGGCCACTCCTGATCGTACAGGTTGAAACTGGGAGAGACCGACACCAGATCCATGTTGGCTTCCCAGTAGGCGTCCAGGGTACCGATGTCCATCCAGTAGTCGCTGACCTCGCCGTCTTTGCTGGACGCAGTGGTCGCTGCGGCAAAATCGAATGCGTACAGCCCCCCTTCTGCGCGCATTGCCGGCAGCACATCCTTGCCAAAATCGTGGCTGGAGTTGGGGTCAGCCGCATCGGCCTCCAGATATTCACGCAGTTTGGCCACTGAGAAAATATAGATCCCCATCGAGACATACGCGCTATCCGGGTCGTTGGGCAGGCTGGTCGGATGATCAGGCTTCTCCTGAAAGCCATTGATACGACCCACCTCATCGACTTCCAGCACCCCAAAACGGGTGGCCTGTGCAATCGGGCAACGGATGGCGGCAACGGTGGCGTGAGCACCCATCTCCTGATGAAACTCGTATAGGCGCGAGTAGTCCATCTTGTAGATATGATCGCCGGACAGCACCACCAGATACTCGGCTCCCTCCCGCTCGACCAGATACATATTCTGATGGATCGCGTCGGCGGTCCCCAGATACCAGTCGGTACCGATCCGGTGCTGGGGCGGGATGGTGATGACAAAGTCGCCGGACTCGGCGTGCATCATGTTCCAACCTACCCGAATGTGGCGGTCCAGCGAAAACGACTTGTACTGGGTCAGCAAGGCAACCTGGCGAATGCCCGAATTGACGCAGTTGGAGAGGGTAAAATCGATGATGCGGTACTTGCCGCCAAACGGCACCGCCGGTTTTGCCCGGTCCTGCGTCAAGGGGGACAGGCGACGGCCTTCACCGCCCGCCAAAATCATGGCCATGGTTTTATTCATGGGCAACAGCACCCCCCTTCCACTAGGTAAATTGCAACGTGCGACTGTTGCGCACAAGCTCATTATGGCCCAAGTAGAAGCCGTTGTGCTGCGGTTTGACGGCTCCGGCCCTGCCACCTATAATCGGGCGTTGCCTGACGAATTTGGCCCGGGCGAGCATGCATGCGGTATACCCGTGCACAGGTGCTTCTCTCCAGCCGATCTCAGGGTCATCAATTTCTTTCATTAGGGCGGGGCGACAGTATGCCGGTTGTCAATTTTATCGATAAGAACCGTAAGGTTCAGTGTGTTCCTGGTGCCAACCTGCGAGAGGTGGCGATGGGGATTCGATACAACGTCTACGATGGCATCCATCAGTTGCTTAACTGCCGAGGCAATGGCCTGTGCGGCAGTTGCACCATTGGGGTGATCGAAGGGCGGGGTATGCCCCGCAATGAGACTGAAATCAAGCGCCTTGGC
>JALWRU010000426.1:0-6404 GCA_026994095.1 Nitrospira sp.
AACGGCTACCATCTGTGTGGCAGGCACAGGCCCATACCGACCAGGGATTCGACCGACGGTTTGGGAGATCCCGATAGACCCTTGCTCCCCTAATATAGATTGCGGTAGCGTATGCACCCATCGCGCAAGTGCATTTTAATGATGTAAACCGCGCTCTTGGGGATCTATTCCCCACTATTATTACTCCCTCGCATAGACCGGAGATCGTTTTGTCGGATACCCAGTTTCCCCCGCCGCCGCCCGGTTCGCCCATGCTGGGTGGATATTCGTTAACCGATTGGGTGCAGGACAATCTGGCCACGGTAATATCGATCGTGGTCGTCGTGTTGCTGTGCATCGGTGCCGGGATCGGTGTGAGCCAGTGGCTTAGCGGCAAGAACGAAGCGGCTCAGGCGCGGCTGTCAGAGATCACTACGGAATGGTTGCAGGGTGACAAAACCCAGACCCGGTCGGTGGTTGACCAGCTCACGGCGTATCTTGCTGATGGTCCTCCGGGAATCGCCGGGGATATGGCGCTGGTGCTGTTGGGTCAGGCGCAAGAGGAGTTGGGTTCGACGGTAGAAGCGCAGGCCAGCTTTCGGTCTGGGTTTGACGCGCCAGAGCCGTTGGGTTCGGTGGCCCGCATGCGGTTGGCATATTTGAAGGCCTCCACCGGTGATCTGCCGGGGGCGGAGCGCCTTTTTCAAGAGGTGATGCAGCGTAGCCCCGGCCTCGCTCCGCAAGCGGCATTGGAGATGGGTCGTCTGGCAGAGATGGCAGACAACACCGAGATGGCGGTCGCCCGCTACACCGAGGTGACTGAGAAATACCCCACATCACTGCAATCCGGCGAATCCCGCGCCCGTATGCGCAAGCTGGGGGTCTCACCAGAGCCGAAGATGAGCTTGCCGGACTTCGCCGACGTGGCACCGGTTGAGGTGCCCGATGCTGAGCCCGCTGCCGGAGATGCTGCTGCGACAGGGGCAAAAGAGTAGCCCGGTCACTGCTCCGCCGCCCTGATTCGATCCGGGCAGCGCTTAAGTGAAGCGTGGCGGGCTGACGGTCCACCAAAAGGTCGGTCAGGCATGGTTGCCTTGGCTCCTGTAACGGCGAGGCCAGCCAGAGACAGGCTTCATTGCCTGCAAGCACACGCTCTGATATAGTTCCGGGCGCAAAAAAATGGATATGGGGCGGTAGCTCAGCTGGGAGAGCGTAGCGTTCGCAATGCTAAGGTCGGGAGTTCGATCCTCCTCCGCTCCACCATTTTTTCAATGACTTACGAATGATCTCTGGCTTCAGATTTCTTTCTGAAGTCCGAATGAAGTCCAATTCGATTGCTGTGTTTCAAGGGGTTAAGCCATTTTTCTTGCCTTTGGGTAACGCCTCTGGGAACTCGGTTCGTGTGCAAAAGAGGTCAGCCGATGCCCATCTTGACGACAACCTGCCCCCATTGCCGCACAGAACATGTTGCCGCTCAGTTTGTTGGCTTTGTTCAGCAACCGGAAATGGTGTACAGACATAACAAGGGGCAATGTGTTCTGTACACAACGTTTTTTGCTTGTCAGAAATGCCATAAGGGAATTTGCGCTCAAGTAATCAGCACTACCAGCGATAGCCCAGCTGGCTATAGTGGTGACCTCCTTGATAGCCCCTACTTGACCATTGAATCAATCTACCCCATGGCAGGTGAGCATAAGGCACCACCCCACGCCCCAAGTTCGGTAGAGCGTGTGTTTATACAGGCAAAAGACAACCTGTCCCGACATCAGTGGGAGGCAGCTGGGGCAATGTATCGCAAGGCGTTAGATATCGCGACCAAAGAAAAGGCGCCGAGCAAGAAAGGTGGGAATCTTGCTTCCCGAATCGATCACTTGGCTAAAGAGGGCGTGATCACTGAGGCGATGCAGGGTTGGGCTCATGCAATCCGAATTGACGGGAACGAAGCCGCCCACGAAGATGAGGCTATCGACGAGGCGACTGCTACGGACTTGCATGCCTTCACCGAGTTGTTCCTCATGTATGCATACACGCTCCCTGGGATGATGCAGGAGCGCAGACAACGGAAAAGTCCGCCAGAAGAGGCGGCAGAGGCATAGCAATTTCGTTTGGGCAGTTGGTTGGGGCACCGCTAACACGTACCAGGGAAGCAAAAAAGCCCCGCCATTTCTGACGGGGCCTCTTCGGTTTTGGGTGGTCAGGCTGTCGCTTCCTTTTCGGCCTCTCGGCAATGACGGCATCGGTCGTCTACCACTTCGCCGGTATCGCTCCAGGTATCCCGCCCGGTGGTCCTGTTGTGGTCGTCCAGTTCCATTTGCTGGGTAGGGCTACCTGCCGTCTCCCAATCGCGAATGGTGGCCGACTTGAGTCCTTCCCGTTCCATCCACCGAAAGACGTGATGCCAGATGTTCTGTTGATCGTTGGCCAACGCATGGCCCAGCCGCATGGCCTCAATCGGTGCCAGCCCATTGATAAAGGCCACATCGGCAGCCAACTCGCGCAAGGTGGCCTCGGCTTCCTGGCCGGTCTCGTTGTCCCTGTAGGTGAAGGCCTCCGGGTGCGCCAGACTGTGCGAAGTCAGGACGTAGCGCGGCTGGGTCTTGATCGGCGCGGGGGCCGTGGTTTGGTTGTCCATTGATTTGCCTCCTGTAGTTTTTGATATGAGTTCCAGACCAATGGCCTGGAACCGGGTGCTATCAACCGCTACAGGAACGGCGGGCTTATTCCCCATTGCTGGGTATTGTATTCACCCACACCCGGCACAACAGGGCGCAGAAAAGCCGCATCTATCGGGTGCGGCGCCCGCCTGTAAGGGTTGATAGCCCTTAGGACGAATGTAGGGGATACGGTGGGGGGTGTCAAGGTGGGGGGTGGTGATAGACATCTGCAATATAGCCGCACAGATACAGGGTGCGCCGATAAACACCTATGCTGTTATACACAGGTGTGATAGTGTTGGATGGTCGGGTCGTGTTTTGTGTAACAGCGACCGATAAGTCACTGAGTGGGGCCGCCTACTGCATTATGTAGGCGTTAATGGGTGGCGGTAAGGAGTGTATAGATATGGGTTTGTTTGAGGTAAGGGTGCAACTCCCGTTCAAGGTGCAGCCGGAAGACGGCCACTTTGTGTCAATCTGTCCAGCCCTTCAGGTGTACAGCCAAGGCCCAGACGAGGCAAAGGCTCTCTCAAACCTCGAAGAGGCGGTTACCCTGTTTATTGAATCATGCTACGAACGTGGCACCCTCAATCAGGTAATGAAGGATTGTGGCTTCTACCAAACACAGCCGCACGAATCCACGGATGATAAGTACATCGACGTAAGCGTTCCCTTTGCTGTAAATGTCGAAGAGACTGTTACCAACTAACTGGAAAACACTGGTCAAAGTGTTCACTTCCGCAGGCTTTGTGGAAACAAGAAACACCGCCAGCCATATCGTGATGGCCCGCGCCGGTGTCACGCGCCCCGTCATCATCCCCAAGTACGATGAGATCGGCTTGGACATAATTACCAACAACATGCGTACCGCTGACATGTCCAGGGATGAGTACTTCAACCACCTAGATAACATCTAGCGCCGTACCTGCTAAGTCGGGCTTGTAATACCCACACGGGCAGCCCCGGTGGTAACTCTGCCGGGGCTTTTTTGTCTACCTTGCGCTCGGCACGCAACTTGATCTCGGCAGCCTACCCGCCCCCCAGCAGCCGCAGCACTTCCGTATGGGGTACATAGTAGCGGCCCGTCATGCGGACGGCCTGTATCCGGCTGGGGGAATCCGGCGGCAATTTGATCCGTTTGAACACAGCAGACCGTGATATCCCCAGCACCTTCGCTACCACGCCGGTCGGATACCGATAGGCCAGCGGTCGACCGATCATGGTCAGGGCTTCCCGCATCTCGTTTTCGGGTGTGATGTAGCTCCTTTTATCAGGGCAGACGGGTAGGTGCTTGCACTCCGCCCTATCTGTGCGTTGTGGGCGATCCTCAGGCCAAAGGAAGGAAGTCATAGGGGGCCTGTAGCTACCAAAACTTCGAGACTCCGCGTACCCGTAACTCGCGCGCTCTAGGAGTACCTTTTTGTTTCAGTGGCTTACAGATTCGTCGCCAGTGCTCTGACGACTGACAGCAGACACCCAACTTCCTTCCTTGCTCGCGCCACATTGCTGCAGGTCAGCCAATAAATTTGTGGGCGAGTGGTTCAGCAGAAGGTGCCCACCCCACCCGGACTGAACAGGGAGCAGCCTGGGTCCGGATGAGATGGGCTGATGCCCCCGGTGGTGATCGATGCCGGACCACCAGCGGGGACCAATGGGCTATGCGCCGGGGTTCTTGTACAGGCCCCGGTAGTCGATAGGGGCAGCGGCAAAGTCGATGCGGGCCTTGAACTCAATCCCATCGATGTTCCAGCCTTCACGCTGTTCGATAAAGGCCCCAGGCTGCCCGGCGAGGTGCGCGGCCTCAATGGTATCAACCTGCTGCCAAGAGGCGGCCAGATACCAAGCGGTGGTGCTATCAGCGTCCAGGCGGCTATCAACCACCAGGGTCATACCCCGAATGAACTCAGAGTTGGGAGTGCTGTTGGACTTGCTCGGGTCTACCAAGCTGGCCAAGAGCTGCTCGGCGTCCGTTTCCAGCGCAGCCGGCACAATCAGGTAGCGCGGTACAAGGTTCAGGGTGGCTGCCCCGGCAATCCCCTTTTGCGTCCGCATGGCTGCCCGTGCGGCCCCCAACGTGGTAACGCTCAAAGCAGCCCCGGTGCCAGCAAGGTTCTTGTGGGTGGTGTGAAATAAGGCGTTGCCATCTGCCATGTTGGCATTGGTGGTCAGGATGGAATAGACGCCATCGGCCTCCTTCCGACTGGCGGAGGCACCAAATGCCCCCGGGATACGGGTCAGGGCATCCAGATCGTCGTTAATGATCGCCTGCCGGGTGATGCCAAACATTTTGCCGTAGGTCTTCAGCTGGTAGCTTTCCGCATCCTCGCCGAAGCTGCCATAGCGGTACTCACCGCCCTCGACTACTTCTTCCAGGCCGGGTGCCTCCGAGACTTGAACACGGGAAGCGGTCTTAAAATCTGGAATCTCGACGGATCGGGTCCAGATCAAATGGCTGGCGGGCTCTTCTTGGTAACCGACCATCACCGCTTTGTTGGCAGCGTTGGCGAGCAGGTTCGTAAAATCGCCGCTTGAGTGGCTAAATGCCCGGCTGACGATTTGTGTGGTGCCCAGCCCGGAAGTGGATACGCCCCGGTGCCGCAGCATGGTTTCTGCCATACCTACCAGACTCATGCGGTCCAGGTCGCGGGCCGCCGGGTGTGGTTCGGCCAAGTGGACCCCGCCACGGATCAGCAGTTGATCTACAGCCCCCTGGGCGAAGCTGCCATGGTCCTGGTCGCGAACAGTGATATCAATGCCCGGCGGGTTGGCCGGGGTGGACTGGCTGCCCAAGTGGGTCAGCAGGCTGTCCCGTGCCGCGTCGGCGGTGATGGTCGGGTCGGCCAGCGTTCGGATCAGCAAGTCGTTTACGCCGTCGCGTTCGGTGAAAAAGCCAAACGCCTCCTGAATATCAGCGTTGCGGGTGGCCAGATCCTCGGCGGTGTAAGTTACCGGGGTGGGCTGGGTAGTGGTGGCTTTATTGGGCATGGGTTGTCCTTCTTGGGATCGACCAACGCCTACGGTGGCGTCGGCGGGGATTGGTACAAAGCTGATTTCCATAGGGGTCCAACTGGTGACCCGGTATTCGTCTGGGCCATCGTCGTTTTGCTGGATCAGCACACGCTCGTGGATCTGGTAGCCGACAGACACGTTGCGGATGATGCCGTCGGCGATATCCTGGCGCAGCCCTTCCAGATCAGCCCGCTTTGACAGGCGGACCTCTGCCCGGCCTATACCGTTTTCAATCAACGCCTTTTCGACTACACCAACTTGGCGGGCCGTGCTGTGATTCGCATGGTCCAACAGGACTGGCGCTCCGGCGTTCAGGCGGGTTAGATCAACCTCGTCGGGTTTGTGGCCAAGTACCTCAGACCAAGGGTCACCAAACAGGTCATCACCTCGGAGATATGGGGTCTCGCTGCTGAATGAAAGCTGGAGAATGCCGGTATCGGCGTCAAAGGCGGTCGCGATGATTGTGGCGGCGCGGGTGAACAATGTTGGTTCGGTTTGAGTGCTCATGGGAATCAGCATATTCGGACCTCAACAAAGAGTTTTGGTCAAATTGCTTAGCTGGGAGCAAATTCGGTGAATGCCCTCGGCAGTGCGTGGCGGGTCAGCGTCAATCTTGAACGCCGCGAACAGGTGACCCTTTACGTCGCTGGTACCGGGCGGCGGGGTGTGCCGATCTCGCCACCGGGGCCAGTCGCCTTGGGAGAATCGGCGGACGGCAGCGGCAAGACGGCGGGACCGCTCCCAGGGGGTAACCTCCGCTCG
>JALWRU010000426.1:6414-12375 GCA_026994095.1 Nitrospira sp.
GGCGCAGGTGGCGGTCTCGCATTGCCTCGCGGAGCCGGGCCGATGGCTCCCGCAGTCCCAGGCACCGGTCCAACGGTTCACACCCTTGGTGCTCAGCGTGAAGCCTCAGCCCGGTTGCTGCCCACGCTGCTACCTCCGGCTCTGGACTTGTACCGGCTTCCAGTGCGGTCACCAGTGCCCGGAGGTGGGCGCGTGCTTGTCGGCCCGACGTTATCACGCTGCCGGGTTCGCCTCGTTCCAGGCGGCTTCAGTCACGTCGGTGTAGGCGCGTTTTGATACCAGTACGCCTTTGTTAAACGCTGCAATCACTCCGACCTCGTGATGTTGGCAGTGCCAGAGAAAATACCCATGGGGTACTGTCTCACGCTGGATCTGCTGCATCTCACCTATGCAAGCCTCACAAGGGCGGTCGCGCCCTGTCATTTGGTGGTAATCGGTCATCGTCTATCCCTTTCGTGTGCCTCTATCTGGATCAATGTCTGACACCTGTGTGGGTCTACAGCTACGCAAACTTCGAGATTCCGCGTACCCGTAAACAGACTGCCAAGTAGTACCTTTTCCGCATCCCAAGGTTGCCAAGGTTGCCCGTCCCCAAAACTTGGCAACCTTGGCAACCTTGCCAAATGACCTTGGCAACCTTGACTATGTAAGTAGTTGTTATTATTGAAGGGTGCCAAGGGTGCCACCTTTTTGGACGTAAGGCATTCGCCATGCCCAGGAGCCGTCTGTCTGTTTGATTGACTTAACCCCCAGATCAGCTTTCGCCCTGTTGACTGTCCGGCGAGAATGGCCAGCCGCCTTGGCATCGGCATCGATTTGCTTTTGGGATACCTCAGTGCCTTTGGCAAGCAGCTCGGATAGGAACTCTCGCGCATCTTTGAAGGCCGACCGGTCCCCCTGGTCTGGTGTAGGTGCAGCTATTGCTTCGTCGGCTGTCGTATCCACCGTGCCACTCTCCCACACCACTAGCGAGGTCCGGATGCCATCGGGCAGCTCTCGGCCCTCTACCCGGAAGGCCAGCCCCGCGGTGTCGGGTGCCAGATTGTTTTTGATTGGCAGGAACAGGCGGCGCAGATCGTCGTTTTGATCCTTGCTCACCAAGTAGGCCCCCCGAGCTGCGGCCACAAATGCGCCACTACCGCCGACCCGAGACAGGGCGCTCCCTCCAGCGGATTTATTGAGGTGCATTACACCTACAACCGCGCAACCATGCCGCTCAGCAATGCTCTCGAGCTGGGCCATCATCGGACGGACCTCGCCATCTCTGTGGGTGTCGACACCAGCGGCATAGGCAGCAAAGGGATCTATTACCAGCAGTGCGGTGGGGCTGATTGTCAGGTGTTCGTCCAGCTTGTGAAGGTCACCCTTCAAGCTGAAACCGGCCCCTTCCTGTAGGCATGAACAGCGGGCAAGGTCTGCCCCAGCAGCCCGCAGCCGTGGCGCGATAGTGTCAGCGGTGCCATCCTCAGCAGACAAAAACAGCACGTTCCCTATCTCGGCTTCGGTATGGCCTGCAGGCCACCTCCTGCCGGTTGTGACCACCGCAGCGAGTGAGATTGTCAGCTGGCTTTTGCCCAAGCCGGGATGGCCCGCGATAATGCTCACTTTGCCCCGCGCGATACGCCCAGGCCATAGCCAGCGGACCGGTGTCGCCTGCACGTCAGCAAGGCACTCTGTCTGGAGTGGCGGCTTTTCGGTTGGCCTCAACAGTTTGGCCCACTTCTGTTGGTCGCCACCGGCAGCGAGCCATTCATCAATGCCACCATGAATGGCCGGAAAGTTGCCTATCTTTGGTAGATTGATGGTCCTCACAGACCGGGCTCCAGCAGCCCGCATCTTTTCCTCTACGGCGGTCCATACCCACTTGCTTTCGTCCCGTGCAGCCGTAACCTCGGGACACAAGGCAACCGGGCACCCTTTCACTACCCCGTAGTCGTGTTTTTCCGGGTCTTCAAAGAAGTTGATGGCCACATGGGCGCCACATAGCCCAGCTTTTTGGGCAGCGTCGGCGAACTCAGCAGAGCCATGGACTGTTACCGGCCAAGCCCCAGGGCGTAGCCGCTCCGAACGGAGTAGCGGCTCACTCATAGCCGCCCCCTGGATAGCGGGCGGAACGGCCCTGTTAGGCTGATATGCCAGCGAGCTAGGTCGCCATCTATGCGACCGGCCAGGTAGGCGGTCAGAATGGCACTCTTGCGCTTGACACGCCACGGACGGGCGGCGATATACTTTGTTCGATCCGCGCCAGCCAGCAGCGAATCTACAGCCCCACCAGCCAAAGCCCGGCGGTGGGGTTGTTTTGTGTCAACCAGGTATCGGGCATCCCGGCAATGTAGGCACGGCATCTGTCACGCTGCCCCCATTGTCACCCGGTGCGATTCCAGCCAGCCGTCCAAGTCCTCAATTAAGTAGAGAACTTTTCGGCCAACCTTTACATGGGGCGGGCAGGGGATCCGTCCCTCGCGTTGGCCGTCCATACGGCCTTGGCGAAGTGTGGAGCGGGACAGGCCGGTGTACTCGGCTGCTTCAATTTCAGATAGGGCACGCTTGTTGGTCATATTACCTCCGTGAGCAGGGCGGGTGTTTAACGTTCACGGAGGTAACATGTCTCATGTGAGACATGGGTTAAAGGGTGCGAAATGCGCTATTTCATCCCGGGCGGGTAGGAGTCCGCGGGGAATAGAGCGAGGTATTTGTCTCGCTTATCCTGATTCCACTTCGGAAGGTAACTATCTGGGTATTTACTAAATAGCTGGGCCCAACCATCCTTCCGATATTTGTCCAAGATTGTGTCTGCAGTGAGGTCTCCTAAATTGAGCCCCGTACCATCCCAGTCTTCGTCTTCCATTCGACGGGCGATCATATGGGCAGCTTCTTCAAGAGTGGCGCTGAATAGGCCCCGGAGTCGCCACATGTCCAACATGATGTTTTGGTCTCGTTCTTGGCGAAGGGCCTCCTTTAAGGCTGGCTGTTGGCCTTTCCCTCTACTCAGGCCGAAAAGCTTGTCCAGGCTTTCGCTACCATTCCTTTGACGCCAATGTTCGAATACGCCTGTCATAAAATCCAGGACCCACAAGGGAGGGTAAATACCCGCCTTGTTGGATAACAAAAATGCCTCAATGGCTGCCAACGGGTCTCCATCCCTGTTGAACTTGGTCTGTCTTGTCAGCAGTTGGACGCCCTCGCTGATGCCTTCAATATCCGGAAGATCATTGGCGGATATATAGTGTTCAGGTAGGCCCTCAACGGGAACTGGCCCGGGCTTTGGCCTACGCATGAAAACCGGAAAAGTGTCTTCAGGGTCTCTGCTCATTACTTTATCTGTTCCCCACTAGACGTTCTACCGCCTCCGCTTTTACATGCGGAGCAAGGTGTGCGTATCTCAGGGTCATCTTCAGGTCTGCGTGGCCCAGTAGCTCCCGCACCGTATTCAGGTCCACACCTGCCATCACCAGCTTGCTGGCGAAGTGGTGGCGCATGTCGTGCCAGCGGAAGCCGGTGATCTCAGCGGTCTTGAGGAGGGTAGCCCAGGCTTTCCGAACGTTGTCGAAGGGCTTACCTCCCTTTGCCGGAAATACCAGGCCCCCATGGTCGGTGCTCTGACCCTTCCACGCTTTCAAGGTATCCAGGGCCTCGCGGTTAAGAGGAACCTGCCGGGTCTGTCCAGATTTCGCAGTTGCGCCTGCAACGGCCACCATTGCCCTCCCTAGGTCTACATCTTTCCACCGCAAGTGAAAAACTTCCCCTTGGCGAAGCCCGGTATTGATGGACAGCAACACCATGGGCTTGAGGTGGTCTGTGAAGGGGAGGGCCCGCAGGTCGATCTGTTCTTTGTATCCGCGCTCTCGACGCCAGGCGTTGGCACTGTCCCGATCAACTCTGGCCGCTTCTTCCCGGGCTTCCATGGCTTCTCTCAGTCGATCCTCTTCAACCTCCGTGAGATAACGGGCAATCGGGTTGTGGTCCACTTGCAGGGGCTTGAGTTTGGCTAGGGGGTGGTCCTTGAGAATGTCCCACTCAACCGCCTTTGAAAGGGCTGCCCTGAGAGCTGCCACGTCCCGGTTTATGGTCACGGGTTCGATCCCGCTTTTGACTCTCGAACTCCGCCACTTCTCGATGAGCCAGGGAGTGATTTCCTCTAGCCGTTTTCCGTGAAGGTCGGGGAACCGATTCAGGGCGCGGTGGACGGCTGCCTTCGCATCCTTTCGGTGTGTCTCTGCCCAAGGTCGGTAAACCTGCTCAATGTAGCTTTTCAGGCTGTGAGCCTTGGCGGATTTTCTCTCGGCGGCTGGGTCAGACCCTTGCGTAACCACCGCCAACGCTTTCTTTGCGGCGTCTCTGGCCTGCGCTGGGGTCACCACGCCATGGACCCCAAGCATGACCCGATTGCGGCGGCCATCTGCCAGCCGGAACGTGGCGAAATAGACCTTGCGGCCAGTGGGGTGGACCCGTAGAAGGAAACCCTTCAGGTCGCTGTCGCGGACGTCATAGGGTTTGTCCCTGGGGACCTGCCCGGCAACGGTTGAGTTTGAAAGCCTGACCACTTAGCACCCCATGCTTTATTTCCCTGAAGTCCATATGAAGTCCAGCTCAAATGTACAGGAGTGTATTTCAAGAAACAAGAGTGCCTAAGGGCGGTCTATTCAACTAACTGAAAAATATGCCGTATTTAGTTCATGTCGGTTTATAGTTGTTCGCTGTGATTTCTCACCGGAAAGCCTTCGCAATGCTAAGGTCGGGAGTTCGATCCTCCTCCGCTCCACCATTTCCTCTTTCCGCGATCGTCCAACAAGGTCCGATAAAGTTCATTTAGCCCGCACGTCAATTGGCGTTGCGGGCTTTTTTTGGACTTCCCCCGGTTTTATAGACACTACCTAGCTTCCACTTGAAGTTGTTCAATTCAACCAAGCTGACATAGCTGAGATAACCGTGCATGTAGGTTAGTCAGGGGCCAAAGCTAACCCAACTGACTGGAGTGCCTCAATTGTATCCGGCATAGGCGCACCCCCCACCAAAATGTACTCCCTGTACAGATTCGAACGCGCCAGCCGTTTGTGAAGCGGCCACCATACGCGATTTTATTTCTGTAACTCAATGATAAGTAATGACTTTATCAAGCTATAGCAAAATGGCACCGGTATTGTAATCCCCCACTCCCAATAGTCGAACAGGCAGCCACCACAAGTCGTAGGGGACGGATCGGCGGCGGCCACAGGGAACCGGGAAAGGGATCATCCCATGAAACGCTTTGCACTTTGCTGTGCTGCGGGTCTGCTACTGGCATTGGCAACCCCCGCTGCTGCGGCCAATACAGGACAGCACTACTTTGACAAGGCCCGCCAGATGGTGGCCGAGGGTGCGACAGACAACGGCTTTCGCCTCATGGCGGCGGCCATCAACATGGAACCGGATAACTTCGTTTATCAGACCTACATGCTGACGTTGCTGGACCGTACCGCCTACAAGAACAACTCCGCATTGATGGAGCAAATTCTGGCGGTGGCCCCCCGATATGTTCCTGTCATGGACCGCCTGGCCAAACTGTACGAAGGCCAGCGGCGCGATCAAGCAGCTCAGGATCTGTACGAGGCATGGCGCGACCAACGTCCGGATCAGGCCGAGTCCTATGCCCGCTTAGGTGAGCATCACCTGTTCCGTGGTCAATACGGTCAGGCGGTGAAGAATTTTATGGCCCATCGGCGGATCGTGGGCGAGTCGGACTATGCCCTACGCCGTATCGCGTTTGTCTATGACAAGCTCGAAACCAAAGGCGACCGGGTGATGCTGGCCCAGGTGGAACAGCACCTGCGTGCCGACGTGCGTCCGGGGCAACGGTTGGAGCCGTCGGAGATGGCGCGGCTGGTGTCCGGTGTGAAATAGCCCCAAGGGGCAATCCTTCTGCGTGAGTCGAACCACGCAGTAGCCGGCCGGTGTCCTCGCCAGGTCCACCGGCCACCATTA
>JALWRU010000427.1 GCA_026994095.1 Nitrospira sp.
GGCCCAATCTACCGCCGGGTCGCACCATCAGGTTGCGGCTGTGGTAGTCCCGATGCACCAGCACAGTGGGGCCTGCGGCCAATTCGTGGGCGATGGGGCCGTACAGGTCGCGGGCGCTCTGCCAGTCGTTATCGGTGAGCGCGACATCATGCAGGGCACCGATGCCGTACTCCAGATAGTGGTCAAACTCCCACCCGAACAGGGCCGCGTCGTAGTGTCGATCCGGGTAGATGGGGGCCACGGTTTGCAGGGTGACCAGATGGTCGATGGCCTGTCGATAGTGGCTCAATACCGTAGTAGCGGGGGCGTCGGCAATGGCTGCCATCAGGCTGGTATCGCCCAGATCCTCCAGCAGAATCAGCCCCCGCCCAGCGGCTTCATTCAGGTCGGTGGCGACCACTGTGGGCACCGGCAGATTGGCGGCGGCCAGCGCACGGCCTACTTTTAAGAAGGGCAGTTCGTCGTCGGCAGCATCGCCCCCACTGACCGCCTCTTCGCTCTGCTTGAAACCCTCCGCTCCGGCCAACTGCATGAGGATGTACGAGGCCGCCCCCTGCTGCACCCGAAAGTAGCGGCGGTTGCCCGCATCACCGGGCAACGCGGTGCAGGTAAAGTCATCCCCGCCGGGCAGTAGCGCGGCGATGTGGTGGCGGTCCGGGTCAGTGGTCAAACAACGAGCCGTCGGCGATCTGCATGGCCAGTTCAGTGGTGTAGAAGAAGAACAGCATGCGAAAGGTCGGCGCAAACAGGGTGCCCGGGCTGGCGATCAACGCCTCCACCTGATCGAGGGTATAGAACGCCCCGCTCTCCACCTCATCTGGATTGGGGACCGGGGTGGCATCGGTGCGCGCCAGATAGAACCGCACATGTTCGTTGCCGTTGTCTTCGCTGGGAGCCAGTTCGCCCACCTGTACCATCGATACCTGCTCGGCGGTCAGCCCCAGTTCCTCTTGCAACTCCCGCACGGCGCAGTCGTAGTACGACTCCCCCGCTTCCACATGGCCCGCTGCCGCCGAATCGTAGGCCCCGGCAAAGGTATCTTTATTGGCCGACCGTTTTTGAATGTAGAGCCGCCCGCTGCGGTCCAGCACAAACACGTGGATGGAGCGGTGCATCCAGCCATTTAAGTGGATCTCCCGTCGGCTGGCCTGCCCGGTCACCTGGTTCTGGCAGTCCACCACGTCGAGGATCTCGTCGTCGGTACTAAAGCGGGGTGATGCGTCGGTCTGGGTCATGGCTGGTATCGATGTGGTGGCTAAAACAGCCCGATCACCCGCCCGTCGCCGGTCAGATCGACCCGCTCACCGGCCGGTTTGGACGGCAGCCCCGGCATGGTACGAATATCCCCTGCCAATGCATAGAGGAACCCGGCTCCGGCGCTCACCTTGATGTCCCTGACCGGGAAGGTGAAGCCGGTCGGACGGCCCAGCAGTTTGGGGTCGTGAGACAGGGACAGATGGGTCTTGGCGATGCAGACCGGCAGGTGAGCAAAGCCCTGTTCGGTCAACTGCACCATCGATTTTTTGGCCTTGGCCGAGAACTCTACCTGCGCCGCCCCGTAGATTTTGGTGGCCACTGCGGTGACCTTGTCTTCAATGGGAATCTGGTCTTCGTACAGAAGGTTAAACTCGCTTTTCTCTTCTGCTGCCTGCACCACCGCCAGCGCCAGATCGGTGGCCCCTTTGCCGCCTTCGGCCCAGTGGTTGCTGGTGGGGGCGACAATGCCCACTTCGGCGCAGATGCGCTGGATGGCGGTCACCTCGTCGGCGGTATCGGTGGGGAAGCTGTTGATACAGACCACCGCCGGCACCCCGAAGGCGCGCACGTTTTCAATCTGTTTCAGCAGGTTCTGGCAACCAGCCTCTACCGCCGGGACGTTCTCTTGCAGCAGTTCGTCTGATAGCGGTTTGCCCGCCACGATACGGCCCACACCACCGTGCATTTTGAGCGCCCGCACAGTGGCGACGATCACCACCACGTCTGGACGCAGGCCGGAACTGCGGCACTTGATGTCCATGAACTTTTCCATGCCCATATCGGCCCCGAAGCCGGACTCGGTCACCACGTAGTCGGTGCATTTGAGCGCGATCTGATCGGCCAGCACCGACGAGTTGCCGTGGGCGATGTTGGCAAACGGCCCGCAGTGGACAAAGGCGGGGGTATTTTCCACCGTCTGCACCAGATTGGGCATGATGGCATCCTTGAGCAGCACCGCCATGGCCCCGGCGCAGCCCAGATCTTCGGCAGTGACCGGGTTGCCGTCGGTGTCGGAACCAATAATGATGCGCCCCAGCCGCTCGCGCAGGTCGGACAGGGAGGTGGTCAGGGCCAGAATGGCCATCACCTCTGACGCCACGGTGATGTCAAAGTGGCCCTCGCGGGGCACCCCGTCAATCTTGCCGCCCAGCCCCAGTACTACGTTGCGCAAGGCCCGGTCAGAGATATCCAGCACCCGGTTCCAGGTGATGGTGTGGGGGGCGATGTTACGTTTGTTGCCGTGGTGGAGGTGGTTGTCGATAAAAGCGGACAGCAGGTTGTGGGCCGCGCCGATGGCGTGGATGTCACCGGTAAAGTGAAGGTTGAAATCCTCCATCGGCACCACCTGACTGTAGCCCCCCCCGGCGGCCCCCCCCTTGAGGCCGAACACCGGCCCCAACGACGGCTGACGAATGGTGATCGCCGCCCGTTTGCCGATGGCATTCAGGCCCATACCCAGCCCCACCGTGGTGGTGGTTTTGCCCTCGCCCAGCGGGGTGGGGGTGATGGCGGTCACATCGATGTATTTACCGGTGGGTCGGCTGGCCAGCCGCTCCAGCACGTCCAGATGTACTTTGGCCTTGTGGCGGCCATACAATTCAAGATCGTCTTCTGACAGGCCCATGGCCTGGGCGATCTCGACGATCGGTTGCAGGGTAGCTGCCTGGGCAATGTCGATATCGGACGGTACGGGCATGGGGGCCTCACAAACTGGTCAGTAACATAACAAGGGGGCTGTCTCTGACCCAACGACTTCAACCCTTATATAGGGTGCGCACGGGTTCCCGCGATTCTCCCGGCTGGTGGGGGTGGTGTCAAGCGGGCGAGGGTGGCTCAGGCGGGCCTCATCCCGCGGCCGGCTTGCGCCGGTAGGGCAGGATAGGGGGTCTCGCCACCGAAGCTCGTGCGGGGGG
>JALWRU010000428.1 GCA_026994095.1 Nitrospira sp.
GTTGCCACTGGTGTCATGTGATGGAGCAGAAGGTCTTTGAAGATTTGGGCATCGCCACCTATCTCAATCAGCACTTTATCAACATCAAAGTGGATCGGGAGCGCCGCCCGGACCTGGACCAGATCTACATGACTGCCGTGCAGGTCAGTGGCGGTCGCGGGGGCTGGCCCTTGAGTGTATTCCTGATCCCGGAAGGCGACCTGATTCTGGGGGGCACCTACATTCCCCCGGCCCGGTTTACCCAAATTATGGAGATGATGGTCGACAAGTGGGGCCGTCAGGAGGGTGCGCTGCGTGCCCAGGCTGACGAGATCACCCGCGCAGTGGCGGCAGAGAACGCAGGGCCTGAATTGCAGGTGAGTCTGGACAGTGACATTGCCCTGCGGGCGGTGAAGTCGATCATGGCGCGCCACGACCCGTTGTGGGGCGGGTTTGGCAGGGCGCCCAAGTTTCCTTCCGAGGTGGAACAGCTACTGCTGTTGCAGGAGGCCCTCCGCAGTGGTGATCGGTCGCTGGTACAGGCGGTGGAAGTCACCCTGCAACAGATGGCCAGAGGTGGCATCTTCGACCAGATCGGCGGCGGTTTTCACCGCTACGCCACCGACGCCCGCTGGCAGGTGCCGCACTTTGAAAAGATGCTCTACAACCAGGCCCAGATTGCCAGAGTCTATCTGGCCGCCTATCAGTTAACGGGCAAACCACTGTACGAGCGAATCGCCCGCGCCACGCTGGACTTTATGCTGCGTGACATGGCCGACGGATCGGGGCTGTTTTATTCCGCCTTTGATGCCGACAGCGAGGGACAAGAGGGGACCTATTATCTGTGGACCCCGGCGCAGATTAAGAAGGTGTTATCGCCTGAAGATGCGGCGTTGGCCATCGATCTGTGGGGGGTTACCGAGCAGGGCAATTTTGAGGGTAAGAATATCCTCCACCTGGCCACTCCGTTAGCCCACTACGCCAAGACCACGGGGGTTGAACTGCCCCGGTTGTTAACACGGCTGGAGCAAATCAAAACTCGACTGGAGGCAGCCCGCAGGCAGCGGGTAGCACCCTCCGTCGATCAAAAAATCATCACCGCATGGAACGGGCTGGCCCTTACCGCCCTGTCGGAGGCGGCTACGGTTCTGGGGGATGCACACTATCGGAAAATGGCGCTAAAAGCGGCCAAGGCCCTATGGGCCGACCTGCGAAAAGACGACAACAGCCTGTGGCGCTCCAAATTGCAGAACGCCCGCACCGGCACCGGGGGGCTTAACGACTACGCCTATCTGGCAGAGGGTCTCTTAAGTCTGTCCCTGGCTACCGACGAGCCGGTCTGGATGGCGCGGGCGGACACGCTGGTGACGCAGATGCAGCAGCGCTTCAACGACCCCACCGTGGGCGGATTTTTCATGACTGACGCGTCGGAACCGGGGCCGATGATCCTGCGCCCCAAACAGGCCGACGAAGGTGCGCTGCCGTCGGGCAATGCCGTGGCCGTGCGGGTGCTGGCCATGCTCAACGAACGCAGTGCCACCCATCGCTACCGGGCGCTGGCACGGCAGACGGTCGATTTCTTCTCGGCCCGGTTGAGCCGCTATCCCGGCTCTACCCCCTATCTGGTAGCCGCCTGGCAACGGCTACAGCAGGGACCGGTCGGCCCCACCGCTGCCGGTACCTCCGGCGCCTATCTGCTGAACGCTTCGATCCAGTCGGTGGGTGCAGGCCTGCGTGAAGTCACCATCGACATGTCGTTGGCCAAGGGGTGGCACATCAATGCCCATCAGCCCCTGTCAGAGAATCTGGTGCCGACCACGATTGCGGTGGACGATCAACGGTGGCAGGTGGGGGCGGTGCAATACCCGCAGGCGGAGGAGGTGCGGCTGGAATTCTCCGACGAGCCGTTGGCGCTGTATCAGGGCCAACTGCAATTTCGGGTGCCGATACGCTGGCAGGGAACTGACGATATGCCGTTGACACTGCCATTGACACTACCATTGGCACTTCCGGTGACCATACAGGTGCAAGCCTGTGACGAACTGCGTTGCATGCTGCCGGAGAGCCACACCTTGCAGGTGCCGCTCACTGCAATCAGTTCAGCAGGCGGCTAGTTCTTCTCCCGTTGGGAGAACAGCCCCAATACAATCAGCACCACCAGCGCAACGCCGGTCAGACCGTAGGCCAGCAGGCCCCAGCTATACTGTTGCAGGGCCTCTACGATGGACTGCATATGGGCCACAAAGCCCCAGAAAAAGACAAAGCAGAGCACCACCACCAGCCCCACCCGGTGCCAGCCCAGCAGCATAAACAGGGTGACAGCCACCACAAACAGCCCCACCTGTGCCAGCGGAATGGACAGGCTGGTATCGGATAAAAACCCCCATACCATCGCAAATTTGTCCAGCAGCGTGTTCAACGGGGGGCTTCCTTACCAGCGCGGTAGAACCGTGCGCCGTATGGCTGGTGTTAGTGGGTCAGGCTGTGGCCGTTTTGGCAAGACCACGGGCCATCCGTTGCCAACTGTCAACGGTACGAATCAACTCGCTTTCAGCCGCTTTTAACCGGTGTTGGACCTCCTGTAGGGCGGCAGGAACTGCCTCGGACTGGGCCAGTTCCTGATACTGGCGACGCAGGTCAGCCAGCCGCGCCACCGCCCCATCGACCTGCTCCTGGGCTTGCTTGCGGGTTCGCTCTGCCAGCTCGGTCAGCGGGTTCGGGCTTTTGGCCAGCCGCTCGGTCAATCGTTTGTCCTGCATGTGGACCTTTTTGGCCAGCACCTTTTCAGGCGGAATACGCCGTAGACCGGTGGCCCCGCCCAGGCGGCTCAAGGTCCAGATCAGCCACTTGGTGGGGTCGTACTGCCACGCACGAATGCCGTTACGGTAGTCAGACGGGAACTCGTGGTGGTAGTTGTGGTAGCCCTCGCCGTAGGTCAGCAGCGCCGCCACCCAGTTGTCACGGGCGGAGTGACTATCCGAATAGGGTTGATCACCGGCAATGTGGCATAGGGAATTGATAAAGAAGGTGGCGTGGTGGTTCAACACGATGCGCAAACTACCGGCCACCAGCAGCCCGCCCCACGGGTCACCCCACAGGGTCGCCAGCGCCAGCGGCAGCACAAAGCTGGTGGCGATTGCGGTCCACATGTAGTACCGGTGTTGAAAGCGGATCAGCGGATCCTGCCACA
>JALWRU010000429.1 GCA_026994095.1 Nitrospira sp.
GGTCGTCCAGAATCAGCGGAAAGCTGCCGTCCGGGTCGAGCGCGTCGACCACTGCAATGTGCTGGGCCAGCGCCATCAGACCGGCCATATCTGCAGTTACCGGTTGTAAGGGGCCGTGATTGCCCCCGTTGTCGTTGCCATTCCCTTTGCCACAAGGGATGCCGTCTACAAACAGGGTCTTGAATTCACCGTTGGTAAAGCGGTTCATCAGGTCTTCTGAACGGCTGCAAATCTCCTGATGCTGGCGCTCCAGCACGGACCGTTGCTCGGCAGCCAGGGCCGGATGCAGACCGATGGCCAACTCCAGCGGCGAATGAGCGCCTGCGGAGGTGGGAATCTCCTGAATCCGGTCCAGGGTATCGACCAACGATGACCACTCCTGACGGACAGTCTCGGTGTTGGCCCCGGCGGTCGACAGCTCATCGAGTTGTTTCTCGATCTCGCTGATCTGCTCTTCTACCTGAGTGAGTTCGTGACCCAGCTTTTTACGGGATTTACCGTTCATTAGCTGGCTGATCTGTGACTCCAGCTCGGCCAGTTCGTCAGACAACTCTTTTTGCTGCTGGCGCGCGCCCAGCGCTGCTTGCGGGGTGATAAACCCCTTCTCCTGCAGGGCGTCCAGCAACGGGCCGTGATGTTCGATCAGCAGCGACTCCACCTCGACCAGCTCTTGTCGGAGCTGCTGGATGGAGCGTTCAATATCGCTGCGTCGCATGTGCCGCTCGACCTTGCGAGAGATCGCCACAACGATCCCCAGTGCGCCCAGACCGTAGGCCACCAGAATGCCCAGTGCCGGTCCGATACTGGTCGAGATGACACCCGCACCGCCAGCCAGCAAGATGCCAGCGTACAACTCCGGGCGGGACAGTAACCCCAGTGCGGGAAGCTCTTCCAGCCGATCTTCCCGTTTAATGATTTCCTGATCAATATTGATGCGCTGGTCCCGACAGGCTGACGCCGACTCCAGGTAGCTGGCGATCTCCGTTTCGACGTTTTCAGGCAGTTCGGCAACAATGGCGATTTGTGTCAGTGCGTCCTCTACCTGCTGGCGGCGATCATCCAGCACGCTGACCTTGGCAATCAACTGGTGCAGCAGGGTGCGCTCCTGATAACACTCTGCCATGCGTGACTCCAGTTGGGCCGCTTGCAGGGTGGCGCTTTCCATGATGCTGAGTTCATCGAGCCGTTTGCGGGCGGCGTATTCCGGTGTGTCGGTGCGGGCCGGTTCGATGGCGCCAGCTTCCGCGGACGGCTGGTCTGAGTTGGCGTCCGCAGAGGGAATGGTTGGAACGAACTGGGCGTCCTGAGCAGTGGCCACGCACAGGGGCCACAGACTGCGCTCCGGGTCCTTGCCTAAATGGACCGGGTTTTTATCGGTTGAGGACGAGGCGATGGGTACAAACCCCTTCTCGTCTTCATGACGGGCCAATTTTTGGCGGCCCTTGTTGAACTGGTGGGCCAGATAGTAGGTGTGGCCATCGTTGCCCAGAAAAGTCAGTGCGGACCGGCCCCAGTCACGGGTCTCTTCACTGGGCAGAAGCGGGGCATTGGGTACCAGCATCAGGTGCAGCACATGCCACAGTGTGCTTTTGCCAGAGCCGTCGCTGCCCTCAATGGAATTGAGCCCCGGTTTTAAGGGGATGCGGGTAAACCCTGAGAAGTTGCGTACGCCGCGAACGGCCAGTTCAAGTAAGGTCATGGAGGTTCGCTACACTTCACAGCCCGGGAGGGGGCTTTGGGAACGCACGATGCCGGTGGGTATGGCGCATATTGCCCCGGTTTTGGTCCGACATACGATACAAACTCCAGAACCCTGAGCGGCCTTCAGGATACTCAAAATTGAGTATCATTTCAATGAATAAGGGCGAGTGACCGTCAGCTTCTGTATGGGTTTTAGGCACCACTGGCGGGATCACCGCCATCGTGGCGACATCGCCGGATCGACAAGTCGACCTGAAATCCTGATGGGCAGGTGAGCAAGAGCGCCATGCTACCGTCTGGTCACACCGCAGGGATTGCTTGAGCTTGTGCCGTCCGGGTCGGTATGATGCGATGTTGGTGTCCACGACCCTCATTTTCTGGTTGGCAGACAGGCGAAGACGCATTTCACCGCCATCATGCCGCCTGCATAAGCGACTTGTTGACTGATTTCCATGCTCAAACGGTATTTCATCACCGGCCTGTTGGTGACCCTTCCCATTGCCGGGACGTACATGGTCCTGAGCATCCTGCTCAAATCCCTGGAAGGGGTGCTGGGCAATCTGTTGCGGACGCATCTTCACACCCATTACTATCCGGGCCTCGGCATTACGGTGCTGATCGTACTGGTCTTCCTGGTGGGCCTGTTCACCACCAACTTTATCGGTCGATGGGTGGTTCGACGTTACGAACGGCTACTTCGTCGGCTGCCGTTGGTAAATACAGTCTACTCTGCCATCAAGAGCGTGGTGCAGACCATCTCCATGCAGGGCAAACAGAATTTTCAGGGGGTGGTGCTGGTGGAGTTCCCCCGGCGCGAGAGTTATCTGCTGGCATTTGTGGTCAACAATACTGAAGGGAGCATCGCCAGCAAGGTGGATCAACCGATGCTCAACCTGTTTGTGCCCACCTCACCCAATCCCACTTCCGGCTATCTGTTGTTTGTGCCTGAATCAGACGTGCAGTTTCTCGATTTTTCGGTGGAGGAGGCCATGAAGATGGTCATGTCTGGCGGCATCTATACCCCCGGATCCGATGTAGAGCCGTTAGAGGATGACACGCCGGATACTGCCAGGGAGCGCAAACCGTGACGCCGTTCAAGGTGATTGTGCTGGCCGCTGGCAAGGGCACCCGCATGCGTTCCAGCCTGCCCAAGGTATTGCACCCGGTGTGTGGCCGCAGCATGGTGCAGCACGTGGTCACAGCGGCCGTCGAGGCGGGAGCCGAGTCGGTTCATGTGGTGGTGGGTCACGGGGCTGGGCAGGTCACCGACCACCTGGCTGCCACCCCTCAGCCGGTGCCGGTGTCGACCATTGAGCAGACCGAACAGCTGGGTACCGGTCATGCGGTGATGGTCTGTCAAGAGGCACTTGCAGGGTTTGACGGCCCGGTCCTGATATTAAGCGGCGATGTGCCACTGGTGCCGACCAGGTTGATCGCGCAGATGGTGCAACAGCATGAGCAGACC
>JALWRU010000430.1 GCA_026994095.1 Nitrospira sp.
GGCAAGGAGCAGCCTATGGCACAAACGGGTCGGCGCCGTTCAGGTGGCGCTAAAAGAGGTTTCGTCGCGGCGGATAGTGTGCCCTAAGGCAACTCAACCGGAGCCGTCAGGTGGGATTCGGCGAGAACGGTCGAAGAACCACCCGCCGCGACGAAATCGTGAGCAGGAACTGATTCCCGGGACGCGCCCAGGTTCCAGCCACCTGCCAGGGCAACCAACAAAAACAACACATAAATGGCCACCCGCCGCGTATTGGCGCGGCTCTCCAGGTGCTGCATCTCCAAGTGCTGTTCCATAATTGATCCACCCCAAAATAAAAAACAAACTCTAAAAGGCCTTTTGGCTCGCAAGTACCGTAGTGCCGCGTTTTCCTGATTCCTCTATCCGAGGTACCGCCTTTTACGAAAGGGATAATCCAAGTCTCATGCCAAATGGATTTATCATTGTTAATCAATCGCTTACATTATCTTTAACACCGCGCCACCGAGCCAGGTGTAAAAAAAACCGACGCCACACCATTCATCAAATCCGCCATATTGCTAGCATTTTCAGATAGTTGCAGGTCGGCCACCAATCCGTCAGCTTTTTTTACACCCGTCCAGATGCTGACCACGGCGAGGCGGGCCGTTCGGCCAGGCAGGGTCTATTGGATAAAAAAGGGGGCAGGATGCATCTGGCCGTATACTGCCTTTATGGAATGGCGTAGCAGATGATGAACCGGTCTGGCGAAGGGCAAACCCCGCAGTGCGATCAGGGGCCGACCGGTGCCGTGATCGGTTTTCACCGGGATGAGGAGCGTCACTGGGTGGCCGATCTGGACTGTGGCCACACCCGCCACTTTCGCCACAACCCGCCCTGGACCAACCACCCGTGGGTGACCACCATAAAGGGCCGCGCCGCCCACATGGGCATGGCAGTGCCGTGCGTCACCTGCGCCGGGGGCGATCCACCCGAGATAGCCCCTGACTTAGCTCGTTAGGCGCAATCGCTCAGGCACTGGCGGCACCCTCTTTGGGCGACCAGGCGCAGCCACCAAAGGCATCGTCCAGCGGCGTGTCGGTCAGGTGATTGGTGTAGTTGCTCAAGGTCTTCAAGCTGATGGCAGTCACAACCTCTAACAGTTGTGCCTTGTTGTAACCGGCATTAAAGAAAGCCGCCACGGCCTCTTTGTTGGCCCAGCCACGGCCATTGACCACCGCCAGCGTAAAGTCGTGCAACGCTTCCAGTTTGGCGTCGGCCACCGGCGCACCGTCACGCACGGCGGTCACTACCGGGGCAGGTACCTCTTGCATGGAGGCCACGGTGGAGTGGGCCGCCACGCAATAGGTGCAACCGTTGGCCACACTGGTGGCGATCAGCACCACCTGCTGCTCTGCCGGTGTCAGGCTACCGCTGTCCAGCGCGGCACCAATGGCGGTGTAGGCGGCCAGCGCGGCAGGAGATTCAGCCAGCACACCGAACACGTTGGGCACAAAGCCGTATTTGTCCTGCACCTTGGCCAGAATCGGACGGCTGTCGGCGGGGGCGTTTTCAGCGGTATGAACAGTATAGGTTTCCATGAAAGCGTTCCTTGTAAGTAAAAAAACCACCGCCATACAGATGCTGAAAATAGCCCGGTGAAGGCCCGTTTCACACCACCCTCCTGACGGCATATATCGACAACATTCGATTGGCTTAACCCTATTCCCACAAGCACAGAAATTTGTACGCCGAAAGGCCACCCGCAAGGTCAGGTTAGCGCCCGGTGGATGCCAGAGCCGACTTGCCGGGGCCTATGGATTTACGCCAGAATGAGCACCACCTGCCAATAAAAGGAGCCAATCATGGGACTGCCGGTCGAGATGAACACGGTCTTGAAGTTGAGTGCCAAACAGGGCCTCCCCACCGCTCCCCAGCCGGATGTGGTGTATGAGTTTCAAAAGGACGGCACCCGTTTTTACCCCTTGGGGGTACCGGTAGAGTTGATCGGTGGTGACTGGAAAACCGTTGGTAAGGCCGTAATTGACGAGTTTACCGTGACCACCGAGTCCACCTGCGGTAAGTTTCGGGTGGTAAAGGTCTTCACGGCAGAAGAGGCCAAAGCGTTCAACGACGTGTGGCGAGCAGATTGGATATAACAGGCGATTGAAGGCGCTGGTAGCGCAACCGCGTAGGCACCCGACCTTAGCAATGCGCACCCCGATGACCGGGGTTTAATGTCAATGCTGCCCGGCCTACGTGTCTGCTGCCTTGAACGGCATGCCCCGGCGTTGACGGGCAGGAAGCGCGCAGTCAAACCAGGTACCCATCGGAAATCATCTGGTCCGTGGTTCCAGTCTGCGAAGGGGGGCCAAGGGAATTACTAAATGACCAATACGACGATCGCATTTCCGTTGCGGGCGGAATGGAAGACGCTCAAGCCCCCTGGGCATCACCCGGACGCGCTGGATTTCATGAAGGTTGGCAGAGACGGGAGAGAACTCGTCACCGGGAATCTCCTGTGCTACGTCTTCGGCGGGATCGCCGCGCCCCGGTTTCACGGCTGGTCAGAGCCGGTTCTGGCACCATTCGACGGGGTTGTCGTGGCCGCGGAGGATGGCTGGCCGGACCATACACGTGTGCACCTCGTGGGTACGGTCACAAGTTGGTTCCAGGCGACATTTCTGTTCCGCCCGAAGAGCGTCGGCACAAAACTCGATATCCGCCCGAACGTCGGAAACCACGTGATGATTCGTTCAGGTTCGGGGGTGGTGGCCTTTTTGGCACACCTGCGCTGTGGCTCGGTGAAGGTGGCCGCAGGCCAACAGGTCGTTACAGGCGAAACGGTGGGCGAGGTGGGCAACTCCGGCAACAGTACCGCGCCCCACCTTCATCTCAACCTGTTCGATCAAGTTGACGACCTGTTGCGAGCCAAAGTGCTTCCCCTTACGTTTCGCCGCTATGAGAAGCGCACGCCCGACAACTCCTGGGAGAGCGTCGAGAACGGCGTACCGAGGCCGGGCGAGGTCATTCGGTCTCCAGCCCGATCTCCAGCATAACCTGTGAACGTCTGTTGTAGGTGCAGTTCTGGATCGCTAGGATGATGCAGAATCATGCCTCCGGCCAGCCCCCACAAATCCCGGTTCTACACCTGGCAACAGAGGCGAGGCAGCCTTAACTCAAACCAAAGCCTGCTAATAAGCGCTCA
>JALWRU010000431.1 GCA_026994095.1 Nitrospira sp.
GTACAGCAAACGGAGCGGATGGACGAGTTGCACTCGCTACTGTCTGCCTATTTTGATGAACTGACCGAAAAGGCGCTGGTGTCTGCCTGACCCGGCCAACGGACGGGCATACCTGGCGGTATCAGCTGGCCACCAACTCCGGCTCGGTATCGGGCAGAAGGGCCTGAAGCTGCTTGAGGCAACCGTCAAGCAACTGCTCCCGCGCCTTCGCATCGTCTAAAATATGCCCCCAGAGGGTATTTTGATGGGCGTGATTGCGGGACTGGCGGCGAACCTCAGTGGACTCGGTCTGGCTGCGGGCCACGAGTCCGGCAGCGGCGTTGTGGCCCTGCCTCAGTGGTGTGATCAACCGTTCTTGCAACTCCCGAAACAGCCGTTTGGCGTGGGCATCAACGTCCCGCAGACCATTTTGCTGGTGGATCAGCGACCGCTGAAACAGCGTGCTGTGGCGCTGGATCTGCTTCATGGTGCTCTCCAGCGCAATCAGTACCGAGCCGACCGCGCTGGCCATATCCCGGTACAGATTCTCTACCCGGTCAGCGGACAGGGCCTCACCAAATTCTTCGTTGAGGCCTACGGAGGCCAGTTCGACCTTGATGATTGAGGCCATCACCCCAAACCGTTTGGCGGTGCGGCGCACCCCTTCCAGATCGTCTTTCAGGTCACGAATCTGGTCGGACAGTTCGTTGACCTGTGCGACGATTTCGCCCTTGGTATCCACCATGCCACCAATCCGCTCTTTTAAATCATCCAGCTGATTGCGGCAGAGTGCCACCGCCTGTGGCATCTCATCGCCGTCACCCAATCCTTCCAGGGAGGTGACCAGTGCGCCTGTCACCTGCTCCAGCGCCTCCATAATTTGCTCACAGGAGCCACCAATACGATCATTGGCCCCGGAGACCAGCGACCCGGTAAGGGAGAAAAAGTGCATCCCCGACTGTACGCCGGTCAGCAGATGCGCATACCCGTCCTGCTCGTCCAGTTCGGCATCGTCGGCCATCATCGGCGCGAGTTGTTGTTTGAACCGGGACTGGGCCTCTTGCACCTGTCGCATCACCTGCGGACAGGGGCTGTCCAGGCACGAGCCGGTCATCAAGCCGGTCAATTCGCGGCAGGAACTGCCCACTGTATCCACAAAACGATCGAGCTGTCCCAGCACCTGAGTGCGGGTATTGTCGAGCGCGTCAAAGAGTGTATCCGGGCGGTTTACGTCGTCGGCCACCTCGTCCCACCGCTGTTGAAAGGCGAGGGTGTTTTTTTCCAGTTGGGCGCGGTTTTCTTCGATCAGGCTGGCCACATTACGGACCTGTGCAAACTCTTCGGTGGCCCGTTTGGTCAGCCCCACTACCTCGCGGGAGACCTGCGAGAAGCCACGTCCCCGGTCGCCTGCGTTGTGCGCTTGCACGATGGCATTGACCGAGAAGCACTCCACATCGTCCATCACCTCTGCCAGACTGCCCAGGGCATCCTGAACGTCACCCACTACCTGAAAGAAACCTAAAAAAGTAGACAGGGATTCCTGATCCTTCTGATGAGCGTCCACCAACGCGGTTAATGACTCCACCAGATCTTTGCCCGCATCGCCGGTACCGACGGTTTGATGATCGTTCGCCAGTGCGGTACGGGACTCTCTTAAGGTGCGTTCTCCCTCGCGCAGCACCCGTTGCAGATCAGGCAGGCTGGCTCCCAATGCATCAAGCTGCGCTCCGGCTCCCCCTGCCCATTCATCAATCCGCCGAGCCATGCTGGCAGCGTCTTCGTCGCAGCGTACCAGGGTGGTGAGATGTTGCTGAAATTCGTTCATGAGATGGCTCCCGAAGGTCGTTGGCGGCAACGCCTATTGATTGACCCGAGTGGTTGACCCGGTTGTCATCAGGCCAGTTTCTGATAGGTGGTATTGCCTACAAACTTGAGTTCGTGTCGAAAATGGGTCATGTCCAATACCTCGGAGTGGCCTAAAAAGAGGTAGCCGCCCGGTTTGAGCAAGCTCACAAAGCGGTGCACCACGTTGTCCCGGTCTTCACGGCTAAAATAGATAAAGACGTTGCGGCAAAATACAAAATCCAGCTTCGAGCGGATGGGGTATTTGCTGTCCATCAGGTTGATCTGACGAAAGCTCAACAGCCGGGTGACATCTGGTTTGAAGCCAAAGGAGGTGCCATCCGGGGTGGGTACCGTATATCCCCGCCCCAGATTGGGGGGAATTTCGTTCAAGGCACTCATCGGGTAGCGCCCGGTGCGGGCGGTCTCTAACACCTGCGTATCCAGGTCGGATGCCAGCAAGCGGGCTTTCCAGCCGTGGTGTTCAGTTAAAAAATGGGCCAGCACGGTCGCCAGAGTGTGGGGTTCTTCCCCGGTAGAACTGGCGGCACACCAGCCGTAAATCGTGTGAGTGCCGGGCATGGCCGGGTTGGCGATGGCATCTGGCAGCACCGTATCCATGAGGCAGCGAAAGTGGCGCGGCTCTCTGAAAAAATAGGTCTTGTTGGTCGTAATCCGGTTGACCAGTTCCGGCAGTTCGGCGGTATTTTGGGTGACGTACTTTACATAGTCATCCAGCGTTGCCAGGTTGAGCGCCCGTACACGCACCACAAGCCGTGCCTGCACCATCTGTTTTTTGGCATTGTTGAGCTGAATGCCGCTGGCATCGTAGATAATGCTTCTCAGCGTATCGAACGCGCTGCTGCTCAGTTCGTCTTTGCCCCCTGCCCGCCCGGTGGCGGGGACGACCCGGTCCTTGCTCTGCTGTAACACGTTTCCCCCAAACCGCGTGGCGCTTCATGGTGCCGTTCCGTACTCCGGATCGACGACCATGGTGAAACGTCCACAGTACGTTGCAGTCTCCCCTGTATCTTGTCGGTAAATGCCAGGGGTTTGATAAACCGGTCGTTCTGGACGGTGGCGCATGGAATCAACCTCGCCTAAAATGCGTTGTACAATTTGACCCGTTTACTTCAGGTGGGGTGGTGCTTGATATGACTGGCCCCTGTCGTCCGGACTTTTAGCCGAAGGCACAACACATTACGTTATGACTCAGCAATCCAGGCCCCGCAGTACCACAACCACCTCAATGGTTGATCCCGCCACCGGCCTGACCCGGCGCGCAGCAATCTGGCAAGATGTGAGCGATCAGGACTGGAACGACTGGCACTGGCAGATGCG
>JALWRU010000432.1 GCA_026994095.1 Nitrospira sp.
CTCAGTAGTAGTTGAATCTAATCAACTCTTATCAAGCGTTCAAACCCGTACAAGCTTAAAACTTCATTCTATCCAGTTTTCAACGACCGAATCCCACGCCACGCACCCACTCCCGTGGGCCGTTTTGCGGAAGCCCCGTATAATACGTCATTCTCAGAAATGGTCAACCCCCTAATCGGGGAATTCGGGCAGAAATTTTGCCCCGCGTGGCGCGGCTGCCGCCACGCCCAATAACCGGGCCAATCTTTCTCCGTCAAATGATCCAAAAACCTTTTCAGTTCCACCGGGTTGTCACCCGCTAGCCCGGCAAAATGGAGCGACTCCCCTACCCGCCCTTTACTGCATCTTGATAGGTGGCCAGCCGTGCTGCATCGTCGATTGAACCGTGGTGGTGGGTCTGCCGCCAGCGTCCGTCCACCCACTGCACTACCCGGCTGGTACGAATGGCCAGATCCAACGACAGATCACCCCGCTGGAACGCCCCCTGCTCCCGCCCTGCAAACACCACCATATCGGCGGTCTCGAACAGCACAATGTCGTGCAATTCGACCCATACCGTGGCAGGCCCGTTGAAAATACGTTGGTACAGCCCGGCGATGGCCTCGTGTCCCCGCAGGATTCCCCCCAACGGATTGTTGAGCTGAATCAGTTCATCGTCAGCCCACACCTGCCGGAATACCTCCATATCCTGCTGATTGAATGCGTAGTAAAACGTCTCTACCAGCGCTTTTGCGCCAGCAAGGTCGTGGCTGCCGGTGGCATCCAGACGGTTTGCAGAGCCTCGCCCGTAGGTGTGGGAAGCGTGTGAAATCATGGTCGGTTAGTACCCTATATATATAGTATGAGGTTGGTTGTCCGATGATGGACCGAGACTCAATGCCCCAATGCCTCGCCCTCGATGTCACGCACCAGGTTGAGGATAAACATCTCGTCAAAGCCGTGCCAGTCGCCGTACTTCTCCCGCATCGGGGGGTAGACGGTCTGAAAATACGTGGACATCTGCGACGAGCGAGTGCCAAACGAGCCTGCTTTGGCAATCGCCTCACGGGCCAGACGACGTCCGTCTTCCAACATGTCTCGCCAGTCCAGCAGATCCTGCCGCACCCCCACCCCGAAGTGGGACGGCACGAAGATGTCAAAGTCCAGCGCCGCTACCCGCTCGATCCCGGCCAGGTAACCGGGCACATACCGGTCCGGCACCCCGGCGGGGGCCACGGTTTTCACCAGCCCCAGGTCCGGCGCAAACACCAGCCGCTCGCTCGGCAGATAAAATGCAAACAGGGTATCGGTATGGGACAGTCCCAGATCCAGCAGCCTGATCTCCACCCCACCGATCATCATTACCTGATCACCTTCTACCAGCTGCGTGGGCCACAACAGGTCCGGGTGGGGAATGTCATTCCAATAGTCAGGGCTTTTGCTGTGAGCGATGACCACCTTTGGAGACAGCACCGCCCCACCGCTGGTATGGTCCAGATGATAATGAGAATAGATCAAGGTGTGGACCGACTTACCCGGTAGCCGCGCAGCCAACGCTGCCTTGAGCGCAGTAGTCATCTCCCGGTTCATGGGATCAATCACCACCAGACCCACATCGGTATCCACAATCAGGTTGCGGTACCAGTTCCATCGGAACGTGTAGACCCGTTCGGACAGTGGGGTCAGTTCGGTGCCGTCGATACCGGGGCCGTGAAAGTACGGCTCCACGGTTTTTAATACCGTGTTCAGCACCAGCCCTTTGCAAGCGGGCAGTATCAACAGCAAGACAGCGAGGGCTATTCCGCCAATGACAGTTCGTTTATTTGACCAGTACAGGTCCTTCATGCGGTTGCCTCCCGGCTGTCAGTGCGCTCCTCACGCACCAGTTGGATCATCGATATCACGTGGAACCACAACCACAGAGGTGCAGGCAAAAACACCGCGTACATCATGCTGTGGTGAGGGCCGATCTCCGGCAGTAGCAGCAGGGCCAAGGTTGATGCCACTACCAGAATGTCAGCCAGGCCGAACAGGTTGGCAAACCAGGCCCGCTGCCTGCCCGCCGTGCCGGTCGCCACACAGAAGGCCGCCACCAGCCCAAAAAAACCGGCGCCGATATGGGTGTAGCCGTCCAGAATGCCAAAGCCACGGGGCAATATCCCCGTGGCCGCCTGCATCAAAAAGGTCGCGCCGAAGAATACCCGCACCCCCTGCAATAACAGGAGTTGCTGCTGACTCAACCCCATCAGGGTGGCCCGCAGTATCGGTACCCCCAGCAACAACGCACCCGCCGCGCCGACACCCACGAAAATCAGCAGCAAAAACGCCACCCCACCGATGGCCTCAGGAAAGAGCGATCCGGTTGTCAACAGACCGTGCAACAGCCCTAGCCAGACCAGCATGCCGACGCCAATCCGCGCCAACAGGCGGCTTGGCGTCGCCGACAGGGATAGCACCCATAAGGTGTAAACAATCATTAACAGGTCCAGACCCAGCATGAATCCTGCCGAACTGTGTGGTGTCATTTCACTCATCTCCTCAAATCGCACAGGCGGCCACTTGCCTGTCGCCACTACAACCGTTACGTTAGTTGCAGTCTAAATGCGATTGAAAGTACTGTGAATGACTGAATCAACCAATTTTATGGCCAAAACAACTGACCTAACCCTATTAAACGATGTTTTAAGCGAGTCAATACAGGGGCTCCGCATACAGGGCAGCCTGTTAATACGGGAAGACTACGCACCGCCGTGGGGTGCCGCCATCCCGTCAGCACAGGTGCTACATCGACTATTGGGAGTGAACGCCGGGGTGCGGGTGGCGATCTTCCATCTGGTGGAGGCGGGCCAGTGTGAGTTGCATTTGCACAACGGTACCCGGCAGGTGCTGGAGGCGGGGGAGATGGCAGTCTGTTTTGACGGCGCACCCCACCGCATTGCATACGGCGATCCGGCGCAGGACATTCGAATGGAAGAGATCCTTGCGGGCGGAGGGCATGTTCGGCAAAAGCACGCTCCCCGTGAGGTGGGCAGCACCTCGCTCATGTGTGGTGCATTTCTATTGCAAGAGACTCCGCTCAACCCCCTGACCGGTGCGCTACCTGCAGTATTGCACTGTAACCTGACCGGGGAGCATTCATTGGCCCACCTGACCGGCGTGGCCAA
>JALWRU010000433.1 GCA_026994095.1 Nitrospira sp.
GGGTCAAGTCCCGCACCAAGCTGGCCGGGCAGTCGTCCAGCGCGCCGGAGCAGGTATTGAGCGAGCAGGAAACCGTAGTCAATTTTGTCTGGCCCGGTAACCCCTGTTCGCAGACCGTGGACCCTTCTACCGGGCTGTTACCCGCAGACTGTATGGAGATCCTGCGCACGGCCAGCGAGCAGCAAAGCACCTCGGTCGGCAACTTCGGCAACCGCATCGTGCACTACCAGGTGCAAGGCCACGCCATGGTGGCTGCCGCCGGATATCTGTATGTGGTGGGTGGGGTCGACGGGCAGGTGGATGTCTGCGTGGGGCTGTCTCAGGGGCAGAACTGCCAGGTCTTTACCAAATTCTCGGATCGCACCCTGATCGGGCAGGTGGACTCCCTCACCGGCGGGGTCACCTGGTCGGAAAGTCCGTTCCGCATCCCTAAGACCGCTGGCCTTAAAACCCCCTCCGGGGCCGATGCAGAAGACAAGGGCGGGCGCTTCAAACCGGCGCTGGCGGTCTATCAAAATCGCTGGGTCTACCTGCTGGGTGGCTGGAACGAGGTCAAACCGATCGGTAGCAACCTGGACCCCATCGGCATCAACCGGGATGAAATCTATCGGGCCGAGATCGCCACCAACGGCAGCCTGAGCGACTGGGTGCTGGTGGGCCATCTGCCGGTGCCCACCAACAAACACGCGGCCGCCATCGTTGGCGATACGCTGGTGATCTCCGGCGGAGCGCTGGGGCAGAACAACACGTCAGCAGAACAGGTAACCGACAAGGTCTATCTGGCCGAACTGGATCCGCTCACCGGCCGTTTTTCCAACCCGGCGGGTGGTGTGCTGGGGCCTAACGAAGTGATTCCCTGGCGAGAGGGAACCCCGTTGCCGATCCCGCTGGAGTATCACTCCATGACCGTGGTCCCCGGTGATCGACGGTTAGTGGTGGCTGGCGGAGACAACCTGATTTCTTCCAGCGCAGCGGTGTTTGTCAGCACGATCAATACCGCAGGTGACCACGGTATCTGGAGTCTGTTCAAGGACCTGCCACATCTTGCTGCCGGTTCATCCGGGGTGACCGCCCATGCGGCCACCGGAGTCAGTTCGGTAGAAGGGCAGGCGGTGGCGCGGGTGTATGTGTCGGGCGGGGGTGGGCTGGCGTCTGGTTCCAACTTCAACCTGACCCGCCGGTCGGAGACCTACTACATCGACCTGCCCCCGGTGCTGCCCTAAGGGCCGGGGTTCGGCCATGACGACCACCGGGCTGGTCTACCATTCGGCCTATCTGAACCACGATACCGGTACCTACCACCCGGAGTGTCCGACCCGCTTGCGGTCGGTCCTGTCCGGGCTGGACCGCAGTGGTCTCAGGGCCGAGTTGACCGCCATCTCTCCGGCCGAGGTGGCCCCTGTCTGGCTGGAAAAGGTCCACACCCCACGCCATCTGTCACAGGTACAACGGGCCGTCCTGATGGCCGACCTGTCTCCGGTGCATCTGGATCAGGACACCCCGGTCTCTGGCGGTAGCGGCGAGGCGGCCAGCCGTGCGGCGGGTGGTGTGATCGCTGCGCTGGATCGGGTGGCCGACGGGCGGGTCGATAACGCGTTCTGTCTGGTGCGCCCACCCGGTCATCACGCCGAACCGGACCGGGTGATGGGTTTTTGCCTCTACAACAGTGTGGCGGTGGCGGCCCGTTACGCCCAACAGGCGCTGGGTCTGCACAAGGTCTTGATTATCGATTGGGATGTGCACCACGGCAACGGCACCCAGGCGGCGTTCTGGAACGATCCCGGTGTGTTCTATTGCTCTACCCACCAGTACCCTCACTACCCCGGTAGTGGCGCAGCCGATGACATCGGTGAAGGGGACGGGCTGGGGACGACCCTCAATCTGCCACTGGCCGCAGGTGCGGGCGACCGGGAGATGCTGGACGCGCTGGAGCGCCAGTTGTTACCGGCAGCAGCGGCCTTTGGGCCGGATGTGATTTTGATTTCTGCCGGGTTTGATGCCCATCAGGCCGACCCGCTGGCGCACCTGTGTGTGACCACCGACGGTTTTGCCCGTTTAACCGAGCTGGCGCTGGATCTGGCCCAACGGCTGTGTGGTGGGCGGCTGGTGTCGGTGTTGGAAGGGGGCTACGATCTGGACGCGCTGGCCGACAGCGTACATGCCCATCTGGCGGTATTGTCAGGTCATTCCGCCAGCGGAATGACCGGGGTGCATTAGGCTGGCGGCATGGCGAGCTGTTTTTCGCGCTCGTCGATAAAGCTGGCCAGCTCTGGATGGGTCGACTCATCCATCAGGTCAAAGCGCACGCCCACCAGAAACACCCCCACATGGGGATTGGAGCGAATGATCGCACCGCAGACACTCTCGGTATGCAGTTCGCTGTGGTGGTTAAAGGTCAGGTGTACCGTCACCCGCTGCCCCAACTCCATCGGTTTGTGGCAGTACAGCCCCACACCGTTGCGGCTGACGTTCATGACGTAGGCCTCCTGATGGGTGCCGCTGTCTTCCACTTCCAGATCCGCCAGACTGGTGATCGAAAAGCGTTCGTGTTGTCGTCGGTCCTGCATGGTATGACCTTTTTGCATCTTCGCCGACCTGTGGCCGGGCTGGGATCTTAAGACAGGTGCCCCTGTACGCGTGAGACAGAGACGTAAACTGCACTCTTTTTCGGTACATCTGGTCATTCCCTTTAGTAAAAAAAGAGCGCTTCATCCACTCTGTGCGGCCAGGGCAGGGGGCTACGCCTGAGCCGGATGGAGGGTCACCGCAAAATGGGCGGCCACCTCGGTGCAGACCGCTGCGGCCACCTGCGGCCAGTCCAGTTCGGGCCGAAAATGACACAACCCCACCACCGGCCCCGGCGTCAGTGTGTGGGGCAGCCCTTCAGGCAGGCGCGGTGTGGCCAGCGGCATACTGGCCTGCGCCAGCAGACCGTCCCGCCCCTGATAAATGGCCAGCGCCACCAGCTTGTGACCGTCCCACATGGGCTCCAGTCGGGAGGGGGCGTCAAAACAGCCAAACCGGGTGGGGGGCAGGTCGCGCTCCGGTGCTGCTGAACGATGAGCGGGCAGTAACGACGCCACTGCAGCGGTCAACGGGCCGATCAGGGTGGTGTAGGTGGTGGCCACACGGCTGCTGATGAGCCGGTGCCCTGCGGGCAGGCTGATGCTGATCGTCAGCTCCCGGTCGTGGTACACCGCCCGCCCGCCGGTGAGCCGCTGGCAGGTGGGCAGGGGCAACGCCTCAGGCGACTGCAAGCGGCCCAGTGTTACCGCCGGGGAGTGCCAGTCATACAGCCGTAGGGTGGGCGGGCGCTGGCCCCGGCAGACCGCTTGCCACAGGGCCGTATCCAGGGCCATCTGCCCGGCCACGGCAGGCAGGCTGTGACAGACCAGATGCCACCGCTCCGGGGCAGCATTTTGAAGGGGTGTGCAGGGTCGGGCCGGGGTCAGATTCATGGTGATCCGGAGAGGAGGCTTTGCGGAGGCTGTCGGATTGTAGGATAATACCTGCTTCATCAAAACCGGGGCGGTATCCCGCTTAGGGAGGTAGGATTGACAACATGACAACGGCGGAGCTGGTTACGCTTACGACGCTTACCATGGTTCGCTGGTTTCACCTGATTGGTGCAGCGGTACTGATCGGCCTGATGGTTTACCACGCCTTGATTCTCGGTTTTCGGGTCAACAAGGTGTCGGGGCCGGTGTCCCCTTTACTCAAAAAGATGAGCCGCTTTTTCGGGCCGGTCTACTGGGCGGCCATCGTGTTGCTGGTGGCCACCGGCGGTTTCACCATCGTCGACCGGCTCAGTTCGTTGGAGGGCCGGGCGCTGCCGTTTGAGAACGCCTACGAGTTCTTCTGGGGGATGAAGATCCTGCTGGTGCTGGTGGTGATTGGCAACTCGATCTTTGTGAACCGTCTGCTCGGCAGGGTGGCTGCCCACAGCCGTTATCAAGCGTTGGAAGACAAGGGTGACACCCCGTCCCCACCGGGCAACGTCTTTCGTATGCGCGCCACCGTGGCCAGCCTGCGGGTGTTCAATCTGGTGATTGGTATCATGATTTTGATGATGGCGGCGCTACTGCAAAATACCTTTACCCTGATTGTGCTGCGCATGGAGTCCTATTAGATGAGCACCAGTAACGGCCCGGACAATTCGGACACCACGGAGGCGGTATCGGCCTCGGAGGCCCCAATGACTGCACGGGCACCAGAGCCTACGGTGGATGAAGCCGCCCCTGAAGTGGCCGCCTCCAAAGACAAAAACCGCCGCCAGTGGGACCTGCAGGTGGACCACAAGGGGGCGCAGATCAACACCGCGCTCTATTTGATCTATACGGTGGTCTGCCTGCTGCTGGCGATCAAGGCTGAGGCGGCCAGTCTGTGGTTCTATGTGTTTTATTTCTTGACGTTTTTAGCCATTTTTCAGGGCGGAACCATCGTCCTTCGGCACTGTTTTCACAAGACCCCAAAGGCCACCGTGGCGCTGGAGTTGATCGGTAAAAAGGCCGTTCACATGCACCTCAAAAACGGCTCCACCATCGAGTTGTCGCGGGACATCGACTACACCCGTAAAAAGGGCAGCCTGATCCTGTCAGGCAAGACCCACGACAACCAGTCCTACTCGGAGGTGATCCGTCAGGGTGCGTTGCCGGAGGGGGAACTGGATCGACTGGTACAGGCCCTGAAGCGGTTCCGATAGGAGCAGAACATGGACGGATTTTTAGGCACTAAAGCGGACTTCTGGTGGGACGTGACCCTCACCAGTGAGACCATCGTTGTGATCGCCTTTGTGATCGGCTACCGGTTGGCCAAGGCCAAAAAAGGGGTGCAACATCAAAAAGCCATGCTGTTTGCCACCGTGCTGGTGACCGGCTGGCTGGCCATGTATTTCGCCCAGCAGTACATCGCCGGGATCAGCGGTTTTGACGGCCCGGAAGGGGTCAAGCTGTTCGTCTACTACCCCACCATCATCTTCCACTCGCTGGTCTCTACCCTGGCGATTGTGCTGTCGTTTACGCAGATCTATGGCGGTTATAAACACTCGCAGCTGGAGGGGGGGGAGCGTACCCTGCAAGGCAAGGGGGGGCGTCGCCATCGCCGTCTGGGCATGGTGGCGCTGCTCTGTTATCTGGCCAGCGTGATTACCGCCTACATGATCTACATCATGCTGTTCGTGATCTACGCCCCTTTACGGGTGCCCGAGTATGGCGCCATGGAGTCGGTGGGTATCCTCACCGCCATTATTGCCACTGTTGCCGGGGTGCTGGCAGTGGGTGGGGCGGTGATCTCCAAACGGGCGCGGGTGGCGGCCTGAGCACTTTACTTCCCGGTGGCACGCCTGACGGGACCGATGGCCAGCTACCGCCGGGACGGCTGGGGCGACTGGTGGTCCGCATGGTCGCAAATGCCCGCAATCATCCGTACCTGACCGCGCTGTTCGGTTTCTGGTGTTTTGGCTACACCATGATGGTGCCCCAGTTGCTGGGGGCCGGGTATCTGCCCTATTTAAGCGAGCGCATGGGGGGCGCACCGGAGACCCTTATTGTGGCCTTTGGCGGGCTGCTGCTGATGGTGGTGCTGTTCGCCTTCGTCGTGCCCTGGGGGCTGTGGATGCTGGTCTGCGGCGCACTCACTCCGCCGGAGGGTGACGAGGATGAGGATGATTCAACCGAAGGTGACCGCCGGTAAATCGGGTGGCACCTCACTGATAATCCCCCTCCAAGCAATCCCCAAAAAACACCCTAACGCCCCCTTCTCAAGGACTGTTCCATGACACGTATCTTGTTACTACTGGTTGCCAGCCTGTGCCTGGCAACCACTGTCCACGCTGGTGAGATGACCATGAAGCAGGTGATGCAGCAACTCCACACCGACTTTACCCGGTTGAACGACGCCATCCTCATGGACGATATGCAGGCGGCCGCCGTGGCCGCCCACGGCATTGCCAACCACGCCCCGCCGGCCCTGTCCCGGCGTCAACAGATTAAGAAGGCGCTGGGGACAAGCATGGCCGACTTCAAGGCGGCAGACATGGTGGTGCACGGGCTGGCGGTGAAGATCGCAAAGGCCGCCACAGCAGGCGACCGGGATGCCGTCATCCGCCACCAGAGCGCCATGCTGGGGGCTTGTAGTGGCTGCCACAACCGCTTTCGGGCGCAGGTGAGTGCGCTGTTTAAATAGGGTCAAAATGTTACCCCTGAACGGTTGCGTTCATCGGGGTGCATCGCACATACTCCCGTGCGGTCGTGTGGCTGCCGCAGGGGAGGCCGCTTATCGACCGCCGGACAGTGTGATCGCGGGTGTAACTCAGTTGGTAGAGTCCCAGCTTCCCAAGCTGGTTGTCGCGGGTTCGAATCCCGTCGCCCGCTCCATTCATTGGCACCGTTCTGCCTGAGTCCCGAATCTGTTGCCGGGTTGGCCCCATTCAGGAGTGACCATGCAATCCACAGAATCCCCTGAACCCTCCGACCAGCGCCCCCACGGGCAGGGTGATAAAAGTTCCGCTCAAGCGGGTCCATCGGACCCACCGGCCACAGGCGCGCCCTCCCCTGACACGGGCGCGGCATCGTCAGCCGACCCCAAGCCCAGCCAACCCCACGGCCCGGACCCGGTCGAGATGCGGCCCGAAGGAGGACGTGGCTTATCGCAGGTGACCGTGCGTGACCTGCTGGTGGGGTTTTACGACGCCTTCCGTTTTTTGACCCGGCTCAAGTTCCCTGAGGCCATCTGCCCGCCAGAGGCGCGGGACTGTGCGCCCGGGGAGCCTGCCCGCCCACCGCACCCCCTGTCGATGGTGATGTTCCCGGTGGTGGGGCTGTTTTTAGGTGCGCTGGTATGGACCGGTTGCTGGTTTGGCGACCTGATTCTGCCGCGCCCCACCATGGACCTGATGGCGCTGGCGTTTCTGGCGGTGATTACCGGTGGAATGCACTGGGACGGATTGATGGACGCCGCCGACGCGCTGGGTGCCCCCAAGGAGCGCCGCGCCGAGGTGATGCACGATGTGCATGTGGGCAGTTATGCCATGCTGGCGCTGGTGTTTACCGCCGGGGGCATGTGGGGGGTGTTGAACAGCCTGCAGGGATGGCAGCACGGCTCGGCCCTGTTGCTGTTCCCGGTGTGGGGCCGCTGGATGGTGCTGGCGGTCAGCCATGAGATGCCCCACCTGCGCAAGGGCAAGGGTATCGCCGGTGCATTTTTGGCCGAATTGAGCCGCAAACAGTTGCTGGCGGCCACCGGCTTCTGTCTGGTCATCACCATCCTGTTACAGGGATTGTGGGGTACCCTGTTGCTATTTTTGGGGCTATCCTTGGCGGCAGCCCTGTTGAGACGGGTAATCCGCAAGGGTTTTAACGGCATTTCCTCTGACTTGATGAGCGCTGGCGGCTGTCTGGGAGAGCTGATGGCACTGTTAATGCTTGCAGTTGTCAGTCAGTTCACCTGAATGCGTGTTAAAATAGGGTCAGACGGCCACAGTTCACGCACCCCTATGGTCGGGGCTGCCTACGGTAATAAAAGGATCATTCCATGAGCGAAAGGCGCGCACAACGACTGTTCACGCTGGACGAAGCCAATGAGCTGGTGCCCACCCTGAGTAATCTGTTCAGCAGGCTGGAGGAGGAGCGCTCCCGTCTGGACGTGCTCTTGCCTGAGATCGAACGGGCCGCTGCCAAAGCGATCTACGGTGGTGGCAGTGTTGATGGACGGGCCTACGTCAACTCGCTGGAGCGTATTGCCGAGCTGCTGGGCGAGGTCGCCGATCTGGGTGTATTGGTAAAAGACCCGGAGAGTGGCCTGTGTGACTTCCCCTGTGAGCGGGATGGCGATCTGGTGCTGCTGTGCTGGAAGCAGGGCGAGCCAGAGGTATCCTGGTGGCACGGTCTGGATACCGGCTATCGGGACCGTCGCTCCATTGAAGAGCTGCCGGGCATGGCCGATATCGACCCGCCCACTGCCGGGCCGTCCATGTTGTCTCAGGATCTGGACGATCTGCTCGACGAGGATGACGATCTGGATCATTGATCCCGTGTCAGGGTGACATGGCTGCGCCAGAATGTGCCGCAAACGATCTGCTTTGTGGCCTCTGCCCCCCTCTGAGGTCTACACCGGGGGATGCCCCTGACCTACCCAACAGGCTTGATTTATTGGATGTTGGCGGCTTTTTTTGATGGCCGTCTTGACAGATCAAAATCGCGTATTAAAATTTTGTCCCGTTGGTAATTGCCGATGATTCAGGTTGAGTCGTTACATAAGCATTTTGGTACTACCCGTGCGGTAGACGGTCTCGATTTTCAGGTGGCCACCGGTCAGGTGGTGGGGCTGTTAGGCCCCAACGGTGCCGGTAAAACGACCACCATGAAGATGCTCACCTGCTACCTGCCGCCCACCAGTGGTGTGGCGCGGGTGGGCGGCATCGACGTGGTGGAGAACCCCCTCGAAGTGCGCCGTCAGGTGGGCTATCTGCCTGAAAATGTACCGCTCTACGACGACATGGGGGTGATCGACTATCTGGATTTTGTCGCCCGCGCCCGTGGCCTGTCCGCCGCCGAGCGTGGCCCTGCTATCGAAAAGAGCGCCGGGCGCTGCGGGCTGGAGCCGGTGCTGCACCGCAACATCAACGAACTGTCCAAGGGTTTTCGCCAACGGCTGGGGCTGGCCCAGGCCATTGTGCATGAACCCAAACTGCTGATTTTAGACGAGCCGACCACCGGCCTCGACCCCAACCAGATCGTCGAGATTCGCGCCCTGATCCGCGAGTTGGGGCAAGAGAAAACCGTGGTGCTGTCGACCCACATTCTGCCCGAGGTGGAAGCGGTCTGCGACCGGGTGCTGATTATGCATCAGGGCGGTATCGTCGCCGACGGCAGCCCGGCGGAGTTGCATCACCGCTTTCAGGGGGCGCAGGAGCTGGATATCACCGTATCGGGTGTGGCCGCCCATGCGCTCAAAAAAGCCCTGTCGGACCTGTCGGGGGTGGAGCAGGTCAGTTTCGCCGAGGGCCAACAGGCGCAGGACGATGACGGTGTGTCGTGCCAGATCACCGCGCCCGGTGATGTGGACCTGCGGGCCGATATTTTTGGGTTGTGTGTGGACAACGGCTGGGTGCTGCTGGAACAGCGTCGGCGGGTGGTGAGTCTGGAGCAGATCTTCCGCCAGTTGACCCGTGGTGAGGCGGCCCCGACTGTACCGGAGCCTACCGAAGCTGCTGCCGGGGAGACCTTATAAATGGGCGGTATGTGGGCGGTTTTTCGGCGCGAACTGGGTGCCTACTTTAACCAGCCGGTGGCCTATGTGGTCATCACGGCCTACCTGCTGATCTGCGGCTGGTTTTTTACCAGCAACCTGTTTTTGGCAGGACAGGCAGAGGTGCGCGGCTTTTTGCAGATGGCACCACTGATGCTGGTGTTCTTTCTGCCCGCCCTGTCCATGCGTCTGCTGGCGGAGGAGTGGAAGAACGGCACCATGGAGCTGCTGGTGACCCTGCCCCTGCGCGATCGGGATGTGGTACTGGGCAAGTTCCTGGCGGTGTTCGCCGTGTTTGCGGTGGCACAGGGGTTGACCCTGCTGTACCCCATTACCGTGGGCATCCTGGGTCATCCGGACGTGGGCCAGATGGTGGCCGGTTATACCGGGCTGCTGTTGACCGGGGCGGCCTTTGCCGCGATTGGCCTGCTGGCCAGCGCCCTTACCAGCAGTCAGGTGGTGGCATTCATCCTCGGCTTTTTTGTCTGTTTTGGCCTTTACATTATGGGGTCGGCCCTGTCGCTGGTGCCGTCGGTGCTGCTGCCGCTGTTTGAGTTTATTTCGGTGGACGGCCATCTGGCCAACTTCTCCAAAGGGGTCGTAGATCTGCGCGACGTACTCTACTTTGGCAGCGTCGTGGTGCTCTGTCTGGCGGCCACGGTCAACGCCCTGCAGGGCCGCAGGTGGGGGCGCTAGGCATGGCAAGCATGGGACGAATCAAGGTACGCGCCACCCAGTGGAGTATGGTGCTGGTGGCGGCGGCCATTCTGGTGGTGGTCAACCTGCTGGCGTCGGGCACTGCCCTGCGGCTGGATATGACCGAAGACAAGATCTACACCCCTTCGGACAGCACCCGCACCCTGTTGACCGAACTGGATGACGACATCCTCATTCGCGGCTACTTCACCCCCAATCTGCCGCCGCCCTACAACCGGGTGGAGCGGCAGCTGGTGGACCTGCTGGACGAGTACCGCAGCCTGTCCGGCGGTAAACTGCGCTACGAGATCATCGATCCGGGCGCGGACCTGAAGGAGGGGGAGTCGGCTGAGACGGTCATGGCCATGCAGGGCATCCCCATGGTGCAGGTGACCGAGGTGGCCTCCGATCAGGTGCAGGTCAAAAATGGCTTTATGGCGCTGGTGGTCATGTTTGAGGACCAGCAGGAGGTCATTCCGGTGGTGCAGAGTACCGCCGGGCTGGAATTTTTGCTCACCTCCAAAATCCGCAAGGTGACCGACAGCGGTCGTAAGGTGGTAGGGGTGCTGGAGGGGTACGACGCCCCCGTCCGCGACAAGGAGATGGCGCGGGTGATGGGCGCGGTGGCCGAACAGTACGACATCCAGGGGGTCGATCTGGAGGCCGGGGATCTGCCGTCCAATCTGGATCTGTTGTTGGTCATAGGGCCGACCCTGCCCCTGTCGGACTGGGCTTTGTCACGTATCGACCGCTATCTGGCTCAAGGTGGCTCGGTGGGCATCTTTGCCAGCGGCGTCAAGGCCGATTTGACCAACGTGGTGGCCTACGACCTGCCGCCGCTGTTCGGCAAACTGCCGCAGGCCCAGGGCTGGAAGATCGGTCGCGATCTGGTGGCCGACCCGCAGAACATGCGCATTACCGTGGCCCAGCAGCGCGGTATGTTTACCCTGCAAAATCTGGTGGATTATCCGTTCTTTCCGCTGGTGCGGGAGTTGAACGACGAGCAGGTGATGGTGTCCGGGCTGGAGCAGGTCTACCTGCCGTTTGTCTCCACCGTCACCGCCACCGCCCCGGAGGGGGTCAACTATACCGTGCTGGCCAAAAGCACCGCCCGTTCCTGGCAGTTGAGTGGTTCTTACGCCATCAGCCCGCTGGTGAAGATGGAGCCGCACATTCTGGCCAGAAACGCCAACGGTCCGCAGCCGCTGATCGTGGCCGGGGAGGGCACCTTCCCGTCGGCCTACGAGGGCGACTCGGTATTGCCGCCCAACGACGCCCCGGCAGAGACGGTCACCATCGACAACCCGGCCCCCGGTCGCTTGCTGCTGGTGGGCAGCGGTCAGCTATTCTCGGACCAGTACCTGCTCAACGGTGAGTCGGTGCCGTTTTTACTCAACGCCATCGACTGGCTGGCGCGGGACGAGGTCTTGATCGGTTTGCGCTCTCGTGGGGTGACCGACCGACCCTTGGAGGAGTTGTCGGATCTGGGCCGTCAGTTGACCAAGCTGGTCAACCTGCTGGGGGGGGCTGTGCTGCTGATCGGCTTTGGTCTGATCCGCTGGCGGCTACGGCGGGCCAAGCGGTTGCGACTGGGGCTGGTGCCGCGCAAGGGGGCCGCATGAAGTCACGCGGGCTTGTCATACTGGTGGCCGTGCTGGTGGTGCTGGGCGGGCTGTTGCTGTTTCAGCAGCAACGTCCTGCGGATACCGGCAGCCATGCGGGAACGCTCTTGAATGTGTCGGCCGACAAGGTCAACAAACTGGTGATTACCGCGCCCAACGCCGACGAGGTGATCGTCGAGCGACAGGCGGACGGTTGGCACCTGACCGCACCGGTCAGCGACCGGGCCGAGCAGGGGCTGGTGATGCAGATGATCAAGCGGCTGACCTCCCTCACCAGCGATGGGCAGATCTCGTCCAACCCGGCCAAGGCCGACCGCTTTGGGGTGGATGCGGCCACCGGCATTCGGGTGGCGATCTATACCGGTGGTGACGGCCCTGCCGCCACGCTGGTGGCGGGCAAACGTGGCCCGGACGGCAGCCACGGGTTTGTCACCGTCAACGACCAACCGGCGGTGCACCGGGTAGGTGGGGTGCTGTCGTACCAGTTGACCGGGCTGGCCGAGCGGTGGCGCAACAAGAGTGTGCTGGACTTTGCTACCGCTGAGGTTACCGCCCTGTCGGTGCAGGTTGCGTCCGGCAAGGCCCTGTCGCTGGTCTATAAAGAGGGCATCTGGCAACGGGCAGACGACGATGCACAGGCACCGCTACCGGTAGACGGGCAGGTG
>JALWRU010000434.1 GCA_026994095.1 Nitrospira sp.
CACCTTCACAAATAAATTAAGGTGCACCGGATGCCCCAACATCTGCGCCAGCCGCCCCCGCGCCGCCTTGCCGATATCCCGAATGCGGGTGCCCCCCTTGCCCACCAGAATCGCCTTTTGCGACTCCCGCTCCACATAGATCGTGGCCCGCACCCGATCACCCTTGCGCGGCGCATTCTCCGGCGCATCCTGATAGTCATCCACAATCACCGCCACCTGATGAGGAACCTCCTGAGAACAGACCTTAATCACCTGCTCCCGTACCAACTCTGCCACCAGATCACGGGGGGTCTGATCCCCCGCCACATCGGTGGGGTACAGCCTCGGTCCCTCCGGCAAACGGTCAATCAACAGCGGGATTAAATCCGCCGCCTGAGCCGGGTCCAGCGCCACCAACGGGCGCGATTCACTGAACTCACCCAGCTTGGCATAATCCCGCAAACGGGCCGTCCACTCGTGCTGCTGCACCTTGTCCCACTGGTTGAGCAACAACATCACCGGCTTACCCGTCTCCTTGCAACGCGCCGCCACCGCCCGATCCCCATCCCCCGGTTTGCGCGAGGCGTCCACCAGCATCAGGATCACATCCGCGTCCGCCACCGCCCGCGCCGCCAGGTCGACCATCTTCTCGTTGAGGGTGTCACGCGGTTCATGAAAACCGGGCGTGTCAACAAATACCAACTGTGCCTCAGGCCGTGTCAACACCCCCCGAATCAGATGTCGGGTGGTCTGCGACATGGGCGTGGCAATGGCCAGATCGGTGCCGATAAACTGATTGAGCAAGGTCGATTTGCCCACGTTGGGGCAGCCCGCCAGAGCCACAAACCCGACCCTGTGATCCGGCGGTGTGGCCTCCTCCGCTGAAAAACCCAAACCCGCCAGATCATCCAGCGTAATGCCGTCCGACCCACCCGTATTGTCATCCTGATCCGGCATCTCGATCTCACTCATACAGTAGTCGTTTCCCGCTCCCCTTCCGGGGCCGCCGGCAGGCAGATAATAAACGCTGCGCCGCTACCCGACCCGGCATCATCCACCCAAATACGTCCGCCATGCTCTTCGACGATCCGTTTGACGATCGACAGACCCAGCCCGGTACCGCCTTCCCGGAGAGTCACATACGGCTCAAACAATAACTCCCGATCCGCCTGCGCCACCCCCGGCCCGTTGTCGGTAATGCACAACTCCACCCGGCATCGGGACGACAAATCACCCCGCTCTGCCAAGACCTGCCCGGACACCTCAATACGGCCCTCACCGCCCATGGCCTGCACCGCATTCTCAAACAGATTGGTGAATACCTGCCGCATCTGCTCTGCGTCCACCAACAGCGGCGGCAGGTCGATGGCCGCCACCTCCACCGTGACCTGCGGGTAAGCCTGCCGATACAACCCGGCCACCTCGTTTAACAGCGCCCACATCTCCTCTGACGACGCCTCATGCAAACGTGCCTGAGGCAACCGTGCGAACTGCGAGAATTCATCCACCAGCCGTTTGAGGCCCGCCACCTGCTCTAGAATAATGTCAGACGTCTCTGCCACCAGCTTCGGTACTGGCGCATCGTCCTTGGCAAACGACTTGCGCAGCCGTTGCACTGACAGCTGAATGGGAGTGAGCGGATTCTTGATCTCGTGGGCCAGCCGCTGGGCCACCTCCTGCCATGCAGCCACCTTTTGCGCGCGCATCAACTCGGTCATGTCGTCAAACACCACCACCAGCCCCAGCAACTCTCCCTGCGGGTCACTCACCGGGCGGGCATGCACCTGCAAGGTCACCTGCCGGTCCTCCCGCTGAAAGGTAATCTCCCGCTCCCGGTTCTGCTCACCAGAACGCAGCAGATCGATCAACTGGGCCACCACCGTCAAATCCACCGCCCGGAACGCCTCCCGATACGGCTTGCCCTTCACCCGTGAGGCGGGCAACCCCAAAATGGCCGCCGCCGCCCGGTTGAACAAGGTCACCAGGCCGTTCGGGTCAAGCGCGATCACGCCGGTCGCCGCCTGCTCCAGAATCGCCTCCATATAGGCCCGACGCGACTCCAGCTCCCGGTTGCCGCTCAACAGTTCGGCATTGGCGTGGGTCAACTCGTCCTTGTTGGCCGCAAGTTCAGCGGTCATGGTGTTGAACCCGGCCACCAACTGCCCCACCTCGTCCTTGCCCGACCGGTCAAGCCTCACCGACAGGTCGCCCTCGGCCACCCGCCGTGTGCCCTCCACCAGCCGATGCAAGGGCGTGGTAATCCCCCGCGCCACATGAAAACCAAACCAGGTGGCAGAAAACAGTATCACCAGCGTAATCACCAGAATCGACAGCCGATACGACCGTTTAATCGGTTCACGGAAGGCCGCCAACTGGGCAAAGTTTTCATAGTCGTCGGTAATACGGCGCAGGGACGCAATACGCTCGCCGGGGATCTCGCGCTCGGCGGTCAACTGCGGTGCCGGAGAGTGGTCAGAGGGGATCGACAGGGTCACCCGTACCCGCTCGCCCTCCCCTAATGGACTGGCTACCGGCGGGCCGTCCGGCGGTGGCGGGGTCACATCCGGGCTGCCTGCCGCCACCACCCTGCCGTCGGGAAAGCGCAGGGTCAGGGCAGAGAACTGGCCCTGCTTGCGCAGGGTCTCCAGCAGTTTGCCATCCCACCGCCCCGTGCCGGTATCGGCCAGCGTTCGGGCCACCAGACGGGCATCGGTAGCTACCTGCTCATGACTCTCTTTGTAGGCCGCCCGCGCCACCTCCAGCGCCCCCTTGAGCGCCCCCTCCACCTGGGGTGAAAACCAGCCGTTGACGCTGTCTTTCAGCAGCCCGGAGGCCACCACAAACAGCAGCACGGTCGGCACCAGTGAAAAGCCGAACAGGGCCACCACCAGCCGGGTGCGCAGGGACTTTAAGCGTGGCCCCTCAAACAGCCACTTCACCAGATTGCGACTCAGCAGCAGTACCAGCGCCACCACCACAATCAGGTTGACGTTCACCAGCGTGACAATCAAGAGGTTGCTGTGCCCGTCACCGTCGCCACCCGACAGCATCAGACTACCGGCCAGCACCACCATCAAAATGGCCACCACCCATTTGATCGGCAGCGACATGGACGGCAGCCAGCCGCCCCCCGATGGCGTATTTGAAG
>JALWRU010000435.1 GCA_026994095.1 Nitrospira sp.
CCAGAACTGCCAACCTTGGCCCACGATCGTTACCCCCCTGAGAGTTTTTTCTGTTTTTTGATTAACGATTCGATACGGGCGGCCTCACTGGCGCGTCGGGCCCGCAGCTTTTCGTACTGTTCGGTCAGTTTACCCCGCAGGGTACGCAAATAATTCACAATGTCCCAGGCATCGTTCTCAGAAAGAAAATCAGGCACATAGGCGACCATAGAGGTGCCAAACACCCCTTCGTGCATCACCTGCATGATCTGCCCATCGGAGATGCCATCCTGCCATGACTCATCCACAAAACCGTTGGCGGGTGGCTGCAACTCGTTGCGCACCGGGCCGAAGCCATCACCCTTTTCGCCGTGGCATAAAAAACAGAGGGCCTTACCCAGATAGAGAGAACGACCTCGCTGGATCGACTCAGCAGTAGCGGGAGTCGGGTTTTTGACCGCCGCCCAATCACGGGTGGGTACCGGTGCGGTAACAATGGGGCTTTCCAGCGCGTAACCATACTCTGCCAGCGCCTTGGCCACATCGGTTTCAGGCTGACCCTTGGCCTTACCGGACGATGAGGACGTATCACCTGCCGTTTTTTCTTTATCGACCGATTTATTGACATCGGCCAATTCATTAACATCAACAGGCTCTGGTACCTCAGGCTCTTCACGCAAATTTGGCAACGGCTTGGGCGGGTTCAGGGCCTCTACATGGTCGCCGCTGGAATTGGTCGTCTGGGTATCCCCCGCAGACGCAGAAAGGCCCCCCCCGCCGTTGAAATCAACGACGAGGAGGGCCAACACTACTGCGCTGACGAAACTGGCCGTAAGGCCCATCTCTTCAGGCAATCTACGCAAACGCGAAGTCGTAATTTACTTCTTCAGGCTGCGCAGGTAGTTGATCACGTGCCAGACATCTTCTTCCTCGTCGAACATGGCCTCGTTGGCGATCATCGCCGTGCCGTCCGAACCGTGGAAGATGGTGTGGCGCAACTCGCCATCGGTACGCGCATCCTGCCAGGCAGGGTTGGTAAAGTTACGAGGACTCGGGTCCATACCTGCCGAAGCCGGACCGTCACCGGTACCTGCATCGCCGTGACAACCGTTACAACCGATCTCCTGGAACAGCTCTTCGCCGGTAGCTACCGAATCGGCACTGCTGGCGATCGGGTTGGCATCACCCTTGGCGGATGCCGGAGCACGCGGCTTTATGGGGTCCCTCTCGGCTGCCATTGCAGCAGCAGAAGACATCACAAATGCGGCTGCAACCGCAGCCATCGCGAATTTCTTGAACGTCATGACCTACCTCATTCACAATTACAAAGCGGGACTGATCTTGACACGATACCGACCCCCGCAGATCTGGTATCTACATCTACTTCACATCAACACTGAGGCCACCGGAGCGTTCCCACCGGCACACACGCCTCACCGCACCATTTAAAACGCTAAATCGCGAGCTAGCTTAGGGTTCGAGTTCCCTCATGTCAACCCTCCTGCGCCCCTTCATGGTCCTCCTGTCAGGCACTCTTTACCATTGGCCTCACAGCATGCTACAAACAGCCGCGTATGTGGGACCTAAAAAAAATCATATCCGGTGCGATACTCCTGCCGGCCTTACTTCTGCTGACGGCCTGTACCTCGGACAATCGACCGACACCTGAGCCAGTTCCTGCACCCATTGAGACACCTCCACAGGTCACGCACCATACAGATATGGGCCACGACCATATTCCGGGTGCGGCATTTCCACACCCTCCCTACAACAGTATGCCCCCGACCTCTGGCCCACACACGGCGATCACTGCGCCCTGGCGGATCTACCCAACGCCGGTAGCCGATGAGACCCTGGTCCACAATCTGGAGCATGGCGGCATCGTGATTGGATACAACTGCAATGAGTGTGCCGAACTGGTAAAAAAATTGACCGATCTGGTGGTAGCCCGCAAGAAACAAGGCCAATCCATGATTCTTTTGGCGCCAAATCCAGGCTTGAACCAAACGATTGCCCTGTCTGCATGGACCGTTTCTCTGGAGTTAGCCCGGTTGGATTTACCCGCTCTGGAGGCAATCAACGCCTTTTTTACATCATTCTATGGGATCGATCACCACACGGCCCATGGGGACCCTGCAGCGAAGGGGACACCCTAGATGGTGGAGCGCCCTGCGCCTCGTCCAAAGCGTGCCCTGGACCGATGGACCCGCCCGATCGCCTGCCTGCTGTCCGGGCTGGCGCTGGCGTATGCCAGCCCCGGTTTTCAACTGTTTGGACACGCCACCTCCGCACTGGCGTTTGTCGCACTGGTGCCGTTACTGGCACTGATCCCCCGGCAGACTCCACTACAGCGACTGAAGTGGGGGTGGGTCACCGGTCTGATCGCTTTTTTTATCAGCATGAACTGGGTCATCGGCACCATGCAGACCTATGGTGGCCTGCCGTTACCACTGGCGGTGCTGGTGGCGCTGCTGCTGGCGGGTTATCTGGGGATCTATGTAGGGCTGTTTGCGGTGGTATGTGGCTGGTTTTCGACCCATCGTATTCCGCTGGTGGTGGCCGCCCCGTTGTTATGGGTCGTGCTGGAATGGGTGCGCACCTACGCCATGACCGGGCTACCCTGGAACCTGCTGGGGCTGTCGGTCTATCAGTACGAAAGCCTGATTCAACTGGCCGATTTAACGGGCATTTACGGGGTTTCCTGGCTGGTGATGTTCGTCAACGCCTGTCTATTCGCGTTGATTCAGCCGTTGCTATTCTCTACCGGGGGCCGACAGGGTTACTTTTTTAACCACATGGTGTTGCTGTTAATGGCCCCGGTCTGCGTGGCGGCCTACGGTCAGGTTAAAATCTCGGCCCTCAAGGTGGCTGCCCTGCAACAGCCGGACACCGCCCCTCCCATTCAGGTGGCGCTGGTGCAGCCCAATATCCCCCAGCAGATTAAATGGCGACCGGAAGCGCTGGCAGAGATCGTCACCCGCATGGAGCAAATGACTACCGACACCCGTGAGTTTGCGCCCGATTTAATCATCTGGCCGGAGGCTTCCCTGCCGCTGGTGCTGGACCGTTCCCCCCGCTATCGACAACGGATTGAGCGGCTCACCCAACAGACCGACAGCCACCTGCTGCTGGGTAGCATCGCCCC
>JALWRU010000436.1 GCA_026994095.1 Nitrospira sp.
CATTATAAATGCGTGTGTTTTCACGTTTATTGGGATGGATTGCTGTCTTTTGAGAAAATTATTCGGTACAGACGGCATTCGCGGCACTGCCAATGTGGACCCCATGACCAGCGAAATGGCGCTCAAGTTGGGGCGCGCCATCGCCCACCTGTTTAAAAACCGGGAAGGCCGTCATAAAATCGTGATCGGCAAGGACACCCGATTATCCGGCTATATGCTGGAGACCGCATTGACCTCCGGCATCTGCTCCATGGGGGTGGACGTGAATCTGGTCGGCCCCATGCCGACCCCGGCCATCAGTGTGATTACCCGTAGCCTCCGGGCTGATGCGGGGGTGGTCATCTCGGCCTCCCACAACGCCTACGAAGACAACGGCATCAAGTTTTTCTCCCGCGACGGCCTCAAGCTACCGGACCATATGGAGCAAGAGATTGAGCGGCTGATCTTCTCTGGCGAGATCGACGCCATCCGCCCCACCGCCACCGACATCGGCAAGACCTACAAGATTGAAGATGCCCAGGGGCGGTATGTGGAGTACGTCAAATCGTCCCTGCCACGGGGGTTTGATTTTACCGGCCTGAAGGTGGTGATCGACTGTGCTCACGGGGCAGCCTACAAGGTGTCCCCCATGGTCTTTCGGGAGTTGGGGGCCGAGGTGATCTCACTGGGGATTGAGCCGGACGGTACCAACATCAATGCCGGTTACGGCTGTTTGCACCCGGAACAGATGCAACAGGCGGTCATTCAACACGGCGCCCATCTGGGCATCGCCCACGACGGCGACGCCGACCGGGTGCTGTTCGCCGATGAGACTGGCAAACTGGTAGACGGTGATCAGGTCATGGCCATGTGCGCGCTGGAATTGAAAGCCGACGGTCGGCTGGCCCGAAACACGCTGGTGACCACGGTCATGAGCAACCTGGGGCTGGAGTTGGCCATGCGTGACGCCGGGATCAACATGATCCGCACACAGGTGGGCGACCGCTACGTGCTGGAGCGCATGCTGTCCGAGGGCTACTGTTTTGGCGGCGAACAGTCCGGCCACATTATTTTTCTGGAGCACAACCTGACCGGAGATGGTCTGTTAACCGCCTTGCAGGTTGCCTATTTTATGCGCCGCAAGGGCCAACCCATGTCAAAGATGGTGCAGTGCATGACCCCCCTGCCACAGGTGCTCATCGGCGGTCGGGTAGAGCAGCGGGTCAACCTGGACGAAATCGACGACATCACCCATATTCGCAACGACATTGAACACCGTCTGGGTGATTCAGGTCGCTTGCTGGTCCGCTACTCTGGCACCGAGCCGATCGTTCGGGTCATGCTGGAGGGGCCGGACAAAGAGGAGATTACTCACATGGCCAAACAGATGCTCGACACCATCTTGAAGCATGCGGGAACCGGGGTGTGACATGAGTCATTCCACTCCTACCTCCCATTGGCGCTGGTCGCGGCTGGCATACCTGACCGTGCTACTGGTCTGCACCCCCTTGATGGGGGCCGCCGTGGCGTCGGCACAAACCCCGTACGATGTGGTCACCGGCACGGTCCACAATTTTGGTGGCAGCACCGCGGCGCAGGACGCTTGCGCCGGTTGCCATCTGCCCCCACCCGCCCCGGCTGGAGGCGAAGCGGCGCTATTTGCAGTCACTCCCATCTGGGGGGGAGCGGGCAATCTGGCTGGCAACTTCCCGGTGGCGCGACTGGGCAACGGCATCACCTACGAAGAATTTCCTGATACCTCCTCGGCCTGCCTGTCCTGCCATGACGGAGTGCTGGCCACCTCGGTGCATCAGCAGGTCGGTGCGGTCACTCCTGAGCGCGGCGGCACCCGCGCTCCCGAACACCCCATCCGCATACCGTACCCGCGCGGTACCGGTGGCAATTTTGTGGTGCCGACCCCCCTGCCCCAGAGTGTGCAGTTCTGGAGTGTCCCCAACATCGTTGGCAACAACATCGTGGTACCGACCGGCCCCATGTCCACCTATCAGCCGATCGCCCCCGGTGGTGACCCGGTGCAGCAACAGGCCACGCTGGTGCGGCTGCGGGACGGCCAGATCCACTGTGAAAGCTGCCACAACCCCCACGACAACCAGATGCGGCCATTCCTCAGGGCCTTGCCGCCGCAGCTCTGTCTGGTATGCCACGACAAGTGATCTGGCAGGTGGGGACCGCGACCGCTTGACCTGACGGCAAGATTCCGACACATTGGCGCGGGTGATCCTGCCCTCTCCACATCAATCGGTGAGCCGTACCCCATGACCTCTCGATTTGCGGGCTTCCCGCCCGACACCCTGCAATTTCTGGCTCGTCTGTCCCGCCACAACAACCGGGAGTGGTTTAACAGCCACAAAAACGACTACCACGCCCACGTGGTCGAACCGGCGCTGGCATTTATCGCCGCCATGGCCCCTGGTCTGGAAAAGCTGTCGTCCCACTTTGCCGCCATCCCCAAAAAGTCCGGCGGATCGATGATGCGCATCTATCGGGACACCCGTTTCGGTAACGACAAGACCCCCTACAAAACCAATCTGGGCATCCAGTTTCGGCACCATCAGGGCAAGGACGTACATGCCCCCGGATACTATCTGCATGTGGAGCCTGACGAGCTGTTTCTGGGGGTTGGTATCTGGCACCCGGCGGCCCCGGCCTTAAAAGACATCCGCGCCGCTATTGACGAGGCTCCGGCAGACTGGCTGGCAGCCCGTGACCACGCCCCCTTTGCCCGCCGGTATGAATTTGTCGGTGATTCGCTGGTCCGTGCCCCCAAGGGCTACGCGCCCGACCACCCGCAGATTGATGACCTCAAACGCAAGGACTTTATCGCCCTCACCCGGCTTACCGACAAGGAGCTGACCGACCCCAAACTGGTGTCGCTCTGTCTGCGCCGGTTTGGCGAGGCCACCCCGCTGATGGCGTTTCTGTGCAGGGCCTTGTCGGTCCCGTTCTAGGGCACCGCCCCAACCCGGTCAGGCGGTCGCTGCCACCCCTGCTGACCGGCAGTGTGGCGCTGCTGGCCGGGCTGACACTCGCGGAAATCGGCCACTATTTCCCCTATGCGGCGCTGACAGCCGCAGCAATAGCCTCGGTGTTCCTGGTGCGCGCCCGTCTGG
>JALWRU010000437.1 GCA_026994095.1 Nitrospira sp.
AGGGTGGGGCTTCTCGCTGACTCCCGCAGGGGTGGAGCAGACCGCTGAGGCCGTACCGGTCATGGTAGAAGCGGAGCGGATGCACTACCGGCGGGCCACCGAGCAGATCGAGGCCAGTGGTTCGGTAGTGGCCCGTCGGCAGGGGGCGACCCTGCGGGTCGACCGGCTGTTGTGGTACCGCCTGACCGGAGAGGTCGTCGGCGAGGGCAACGTGCTGCTGGAGGATGGCAACAACCGCCTGTCTGCCCACCGTATCCAGCTCAATCTGCTGACCCGTACCGGGCGCATTGAACAGGGTGAAGTGAGCCTCTCGCAAGAGGGGCGTCAGGCGATCCACCTGTCTGGTGACCTGATCGAGCAGACCGGGGCCGACCGGTATGTGGCCAACAATGGAATTTTCTCAAGCTGTGCCTGTCGTAAGGGCCGTCGTCGCCCCTGGTCGGTTGCGGCCAGCCGTCTGACCGTCAAGACCGGTGGCAACCTGATCGCTCGCAACGTGCGCTTTCGGGTGCTGGATGTACCGGTGTTCTACACCCCGGTGTTTTTCTTTCCCACCGAAGCCCGCCAGACCGGTCTGCTGGTACCGACAATGGATACCGACACCAGAAACGGACTGCGTCTGATACAGCCGTTCTACTGGGCCATGACACCGTCTCAGGATTTAACCGTGGCGCTGGACCTGCGCACCCAGCGGGGGATGGGTACCGACCTGTGGTACCGCTATCGTCCGTCGCAGCAGAGTATCGGCAGTGTGCGGATCAGCGGCCTCAAGGACCGTCAGGATGGCCGCGTAAAGGGTGAACTGAAGTGGCTGCACCAGACCCGCAGTGACCGGGGCTGGAGTACCTACGCCAACGTGCACACGGTCAACGACCGGGATTACTTTCGTGAACTGGGTGATGTCACCGAAGAGCGTACTGCCGAGGGGCTGGAATCGAACCTGCTGGCCAGCCGTACCGGCACCCGACTGGCCCTCACCGGGCTGATACGCAAGACCACCCGGTTGGCCGCCTCCACCGCCGATGTGGTGCAGTACCTGCCGCGTGTGCGGGCCGAGTTGCACGATCAAAACATTGTCGGCAGTGGCCTGTGGCTGGGCGGATCGCTAGACGGGGCCTATCTGTTTCGCCAGTCGGGCAGTTCGGTGGTGCGGCTGGATGCCAACCCCCGCGTGCGTGCGCGCCACCGGCTGTGGGGCGGGCGCTTGATGGCCCAGGCCCATTCCGAGGCGCGCTTGATCGCCTACCATGTGGCGGCCACCCGCAAAGGTCCCACCCTGAACCGGGCCTTTCCCACCGAGGTCAGTCTGTCCGGGCAGGCGGCCGGACGGCTGTTGGGTCGGGTTCACCGACTGGTGCCGACCCTGCGCTACCGATGGGTGCCGGTGCAAAACGGTGACCCGGCTTCGTTTGACGCGCTGGAGCGGTTGCAACGCGAACATGTAGCCGCAGCTGAACTGGCCCAGTCGTACCGCAAGGCACGGCTGCGGATCAGTGTGCCCTACGATCTGGACGACCACCGGTTGCTGCCCGTGCGCACCGAACTGGATGCCCCCGCAGGAGCTGTTCGGCTCCATCTGGACAGCCTCTATCGGGCCGATGACAACCAGTTGGAGCGGCTGACTGCCGATGTGGCCATGGATCTGCCCGGCGGTGCCCTGCGGCTGGGGCAGTTGTTTGACCGGGGGCGGGTGACGGTAGGTACCCCCTTAAGTGTGGATACCCCGCTGGGAGAGGCGTTGGGGCAGCGGGTCAATTTTGGTCGGGTGGCGGTACGGCTGGGGCCGTGGAAAGGCTGGCAGTTGAGCCAGCGCAGTGACTACGACTGGCAGGATGACCGCTTGGCAGAGGCCCGCTATGCGGTCGCCTATGGGGGCAGTTGCTGGTCCTTATCGGTGGCCTATTCGGACCTTCCAGACCGCAACGTGGTGCGCTTCCGGCTGACCCTGACCGGTGATATCCGCTCGGCCATCAAGGACGATTTTGACCGGTTTTAGCCGCCGTAACAGGTGGTTAGCGCCGCTTGCTGTGGTATAGTCCGCGCCATGTTCTCTGCGCTGTTGCTGTTCATCAGTTCGCTGGCCATCATCCTGGTGGGGTGCCATATTTTCACCAACGGGGTGGAGTGGCTGGGCAAACGGCTGGGGGTCTCTGACGGGGTGGTGGGCAGCATCTTTGCCGGGGTGGGTACGGCCTTGCCCGAGACCATGATCCCGCTCATGGCGATCTTCTTTACCGGCACCGACGTGGGGCAGGAGATCGGTCAGGGGGCCATCATCGGCGCGCCGTTCATGCTGGCTACCCTGTCGTTACCACTGGCGGGAATGGGGGTGCTGGTCTATACCCGCATGGGCAAGCGCAGCATTCACCTGAATCTGGACACCCGCCAGCTGGATATGGAGCTGCGGCTGTTCTTGCTGGCCTTCAGCGTGGGGCTGGCGGCGGCCATGGTCGAGTCCCATCTGGTGCATCAAATCGTGGCGGCCTTTCTGGTGCTGCTGTATATTTACTACGTGCGGCGCACGATGATGGATGAGGGTGCTGACCACGACGAAGAGATCCCGCCGCTGTTTTTCGCCCGTACCAGCGAGCGGCCACCATTCTTTTTGATCTATGCCCAGATCGTATTTTCGTTGATTGCCATCGTTGGGGGGGCCCACCTGTTTGTGGGCGCGGTGGAGGAGATCGCCATATGGGCCGGGGTTTCGGCGTTGATTCTGTCACTACTGATCACCCCGGTGGCCACCGAACTGCCCGAAAAGATGAACAGCCTCATCTGGCTCTATCGCGGCAAAGACCAGATGGCCATCGGCAACATCACCGGAGCGATGGTGTTTCAGGCCACCTTCCCGGTGGTCATCGGGTTGTTGGGTACCCCCTGGCAGTTGGACCAGCGGGTGACCATGGCCGGTGGCTTCTCGATCATTGCTACGGCGGTACTATTGCTGATCCTGCGGCTCAAAGGGGGCCTTAAAACCATTCACCTGCTGCTGGGGGCGCTATTGTATGCCCTGTACGCCTATATGTTGATTCGGTAACCCATGCGCCTGCTTCTTGCCATTGGCTGTGCCGGTTTTTTCGGCGCGGTAGCGCGCTACCTGAT
>JALWRU010000438.1 GCA_026994095.1 Nitrospira sp.
CACATGTGTTTGAACACCTCTTGATTGAGGGCACCGCTGCGGCTGAAGTGGTGGCCGAGCCGTCTCGCGATGGCACCCGCATCCGCGTGCGGCCCATCCCCTGGGAGCGGCTGTTCATCGACCCCCACGCCCGCCGTCGCGACCTGTCGGATGCGCGCTTTCGCGGGCAGGTGATCTGGCTCGATCTGGACGAGGCGCAGGGGCGTTATCCAGCCCATAAAGACCGCCTTTCCGCCTGCTTGGCCGACGCCTCTGCCGGGTCAGAAGCATATGGCGACGGTGGCGATCCGTGGGTCGATAGCAAACGCCGCCGAGTGCGGGTGATCGAGTGCTGGTACCGGCAGGGGGAGCGGATCATGCAGACCATCTTCTGCAAATCCGGCCTGCTGGCCGGGCCGTTCGCCTCGCCTTACACCGACGAAGAGGGCCGCAGCCACGACCCCTATGTGTTCGCCGCCGCCTTTATCACCCGAAAGGGCGAACGCTACGGCACCGTGCGCCAGTTGGTGCCCATTCAGGACGAGATCAACAAACGTCGCTCCAAGGCGTTGCACCTTTTGTCAGTCCGGCAGGTGCGGGCCGAAAAGGGCGCGGTGGAAGATGTGGACGCCGCCCGTCGGGAGTTGGCCCGCCCGGACGGTTATATCGAGACGGTGGCGGGCCTGGCCTTTGAGGTGCTGCCCACCGGCGACATGGCCCGCGCCCAGTTTGAGCTGCTGTCCGAAGCCAAGGGCGAGATCGATCAGGTGGGGGCCAATGCGGCCCTGTCAGGCAAGGTGTCGGAGGGCACCAGCGGGCGCGCCATTCAGGCCCGGCAGCAGAGTGGTCAACTGGAAGTGGGGGCGGTTATGGACACCCTGCGCAACTGGCAGACCGAGGTGGTGCGGCGGGTGTGGGGTCGCATTCGCCAGTACTGGACCGCGCCGCGCTGGGTGCGCATTACCGATGATGAAAACAGCCCGCAATTTGTCGGTTTGAATCAGCCCATCACCCTGGAGGACGCCATGCAGCGCGAACTGGGAGCCGTCCCACCAGAGATGCAGGGCGACCCGCGCTTGCAAGAGATTGTCGGAACAGAGAACCGTATGGCGGCGCTGGATGTGGACATTCAAATTGGCGAGGTGCCCGATACAGTGACCTTGCAGCAGGAGGAGTTTCGGGTATTGGCGGATTTAGCGAGGTCGGGGGTGGCGATTCCGCCGGCGGCGCTGATAGAGGCGAGTGGGATACAAAACAAACAAAAAATACTCTCTTCTTTGCAGTAGGTCCGGCGTCCGCTTTTGGCCTCATGGCCATCTACCGGCGTCCGCTTTTGGCCTGTGGGCAACCTCTCCGGATCGGGTCAGTCCTCAACGTAGCGCTGCTACGCCTGCGGGCTGCCCTCACCTGCGAGAACACCCACAAGCCAAAATCGAACGCCTACGCCGGTTGATGTTCTGGGTAGGCGAGGCCGGTTTGTGGACCTCTTTCGGGTTTTTTAGGAATGGTCGTTCCAAGCCCCGTGCAGCATGGTGGCCCGTCTGCTCATCGCTTCACCAGTCCGCTGCCCATGCCATAGCAGGCCGTGCCTGCCTGCCAAAATCGAACGCCTACGTCGGTTGGTTTTCTGGGTGGGCGAGGCCGGTTGGTTTTTCGGGTGGGCGATGGGTTGCCTGGTTTTGGTATAAACAACAGGGCAGTCAGTGCAACTGCATTTGTTCCGGCAGGAAAAATCATGGAAAAAATCCTAGAAAAAGCCTCCAAGGCATTGGGGAAGAAGATTGGGGTAGAGGGTGGCGATATGGCGGATTTTTTTAGTCAAGAAATCGCACATCCAGATGCACAAAAATTAATGGATATTGACTCTGACGGAGACGGAATTGATGACTATATAGAATCTATAATTAACCAGAATATGTAGTATTTATATCCGTGGCAAGGTGTTTTAATGACTGACAATATTTTGATGTCTATCATCATGTTTATCGGTAGGGTTTTAGTGTACTCAGTTGTCGACATAATGGGGTTTTATACGGGTGAAATAATTCTATATATTATATCGTTTGGTAGTAAAAAACCGCGTTGGGATTACTATGTGGACGATTCGTATCCACGGTTTGTTATCTTTACCGAGATAACAACATGGGTTGGGTTTGTATTCTGGTTCTCCGTGATATTTTTCGTGGCGATGATCACCTAGAAATGGTACGTTTTCTGGTTGTCCTGGACAACGGATAACGCGCTGCTCCGGTAGTCGATATTGCCGTTTGCATCTCGCAGCAGCTGTTTTCTAGCTGGTGCATCAGGTGAATCAATAACCGCTTCACACTGGTACCACGACCCCTTAGTCAGGTAGAGCGCCATGTTACCCACCGAATTTACCCAGCCGATGGAGTGCCCGCTCTGCCATCAGCGGGGGGTGTCTCCCTGGCGTATGTTGTTGGGTGGCATCAAAACCGTCAAATTAGTCTGCAATGCCTGCGGCAAAGAGGTGTGTGTAGACCACGGGGATTACTGGATGTTATGGGCCGCACTTAGTTTTGTGCTCATTTCTCCGGGAATGGGAATTGTCGATAATCTGATATTGGATATCGCAATAACCATCCCTTTCATGGTCTTTTTTATCGGGGCACAGATTCGTTATATGAAGCTGCTGTCACCAAAGTAAGTCTGTGGGTAGTGGCCCTGCTGCTTGGGTAGATCAGTGCTGGCGTTCCGGCGCTAGACCTTTTCACCACCTACCAGCAGCGCCTCTTGCGGCAGGCGTACCCGGCCATCCTCCTGCACATAGGCTGCGGCGGCCTCTGCCAGCCCCTCTTTGAAGCGCTTGCGGTCGCTGCCAGACAGTCGCTCCATGGGGCCGGTGATGAAACGGCCGGTCAGGTTGCGCTCGACAAAATGCTCGACGCTGTCAAAACCAAACCCGGCATCAAAGGTCTCTTCGGACACACTGCCAAAACCGGCTTCTACACACAGCCGCGCCAGCAGACCTGGCTCTGACAGGGCGTAGGTGCGGGGCCACTCGATGTCGGTAAAGCGCGACAGGATTTTGAGCGCCAGCGCCGGGCACAGCACCGTCTCCGGGACCGACCAGACCGCCAATGCCAGCCGTCCACCG
>JALWRU010000439.1 GCA_026994095.1 Nitrospira sp.
GGCACGATTATAGTGGCCTTCAGCCTGCTCCGGGGCCAGTGTGACCGCCTGACTGGCCAGTTCCAGTGTCTCTTCGGGGCGGTCCTGCGCGATGTAGATGGTGGCCAGCGCGTTATACCATTCAGGCACCTCCGGGGCCAGGATGATGGCCTGTTGGCAGCATCGGGTGGCTTCTTCCAACTGGCCGGTGGCAAACAGTACCCGCCCCAGATTGGCAAACCCGGCGGCCCATTGGGGGTCGTGGGCAACACCCTGCCTGAGGGTGACGATGGCTTGCTGCGGCTGGCCGTGTTCAAAGTGGGCACGGGCCAGTGTATCGATTGCCACCAGCCAGCCCGGTCGGGCGGTCAGGGCCTGTTCCAGCAACGCCAGTGCAGCGGGGTACTGCCCTGCTGCCAGCGCGACTCTTGCCAGACCGTGCAGGGCGCCCGCATGGCGAGGTTTTTTAGCCAGCACTTGCTGGTACCCTTTCTGCGCCTCTGCCCACAGCCCTTTGTGGGCCAGCCGGTCGGCTTTGGCCACTCCGCGATCGGCCTGAGACAGGGGGGTGGGCGGACTGCTGCGGCCGCGCCGGGAGGATTTTCCCATGAGTCCGAATTCCGTAGGGTGAGGGGAACAACAAACCGTCCCGGCAGGATACAAGGTTGGCGCGATGCAGGCCAAATTCCACAAAAAAGCCCGCCTGACCGGGGCTGGCCAGACGGGCTGATTTGATATGGTTTTGGCGGCGGGACTACTTGACGTTGATCGCCCGAATCATCACCGGGAACGGCAGCTTCTTGCCGTGGTGGGGTTCATACTCGCCGGCGGGCAGGTAGTACCACTGGTTCGGCTTCATGCTGCCCAGTTTGCCGTTGTGACGTGGCAGCTTGTCCACATCCAATCCGGCTGCCACCAACTGTTTGACGTTGACGAAGTCGATGACGTCCTCCTGGGTAGACATGGGTTTGGTGCTGTAGTGAGACATGTGGCCACCCTTTTTAAGGTTGCCGTCAAAGCAGTACTCGTCGCTGACCTTGGTCAGGTCGATGGCCATGCTGGGTTTGAGGCCCAGTTGACTGGCGATAGCGGCGATCTCGCTGGCGACAATGCCGGACTGGTCTTTGGCCAATGCTGGAGTAGCGGTCAGACCGACGGTGCCAGCCAATGCCAATGCCAGTGCGGCGGCACGGATACGCGGTGTGTTCAGGCTCATGAGGTTCCCCTTTTCAAATGGAGTGGGTTGTGCAAAAAAAGATGGAATGGAGGCTCCCGATCAGGGCGGCGGAATCGATCAGAAACCCCCACCCCACTAACCGGCTTTATCGTCGATGCTACAACTGGTGCGAATACCCAGTACGGTGTACAGCGGGCACCAGCCCACCATCGCGGTCACCAGCGGCACCAGACCCAGCCAACCCCACGGGGTTTGCGGACCCACAAATACAATACTAATCAAGCCAACTCCCAGAATAAAGCGAGCGGCACGGTCGATTCCACCGGAATTTTTCATCATGTGACTTCTCCATACGGTCAATACCAGAAAATTATGATCTGTATCGTCAGTATCCGGTGCCGTGTTGGGGTAGGTCTGTAACATCGCTACATAGGCCGCAAAATTCATAGCGGTCTGGTATCCAGGTGGCCAAACCGATACAGGGGTGCCGGCTCGTACAGCCAGCACCCCTGCCCGGTAATGACAGACAGGGGCGGCGTTCCATCTGTCACTTACCGGATCGAATCGGTCTCCCGGTAATCTCTGTGAAAAGCGCCCGAAATCGTCCGGATAACAGCGGGGCAAACCGGGATTGATTTGCCCCGCTGCCCGGATGGCCGGTAGGGGCGGCATTCCACCGGCCACCCACCAAATCCGGCGGGGGCGGTTGGGCAGCGTCGTTGGGTAATGCCAGTGACGCTGCCGATGGTCTGATTTAAGAGTTGGCGCCAGCGAATACGGCGATCATCATGGTGAGGGCGACGCCACCAATAACAGACAGGGTCGGGATGATTTTGGAAATTGTGTTCATGGGATGGTTCCTTACAAAAAAATGGGTCTAACAGGACCGCCTGACGGTTGTGCGGACCGGATAACAGCGGGGCAAACCAGGATTGATTTGCCCCGCTGCCCGGATGGCCGGTAGGGGCGGCATTCCACCGGCCACCCACCAAATCCGGCGGGGGCGGTTGGGCAGCGTCGTTGGGTAATGCCAGTGACGCTGCCGATGGTCTGATTTAAGAGTTGGCGCCAGCGAATACGGCGATCATCATGGTGAGGGCGACGCCACCAACAACAGACAGGGTCGGGATGATTTTGGAAATTACGTTCATGGGATGGTTCCTTACGGTTTAACTGAATTTGTGTGACCGCCGTGTGCGGCCTGTTGCTGAGGGATATATCAAGTCCTGTGCCACACTCGAATTTTTTAATTTAAATTGATCGTAACTAACTGATAGTTAATCATAAAAAAATATAATAAATGCCTTATGTTTGGGTGTGGGATGTGCCAGTGTCAGTGGCTTAACTGTCGTTAGTGGCGGTGATTGGGTGTGATTGATGTCAAATTTGACAGTTGCTGGTGTCCGGGTCGGCCGATGGCCGATGGCGGTACTGGTGCAGTGCCCAAATCTGCTAAAGTGGCGCTAATTTTTAAGGGCAACAGGCAGGGGGATGGATGGACACAAAATTGTGGTTGGCAGCCCTTTATGGTTGGGAGCCTGTTGGCAAGTGGGTGCAGCACTCTGGGGAGCGCTGGTCGGTCGGCAGGCACTAAAGCGGGTAGCGTTCCTGTGGAGCGGCCCGATTTTTCTCACGCCGCGCCAATGGTGTTTGATCGGATTGTTGGCGGTATCGCCAACAACACCCGGGTCGGCTACGAGCTTTATGGCTTACTGTGTGTGAACAAGAAGCCGGTGACCTGGCGTGCCGATGGCGCACTATCCCGCCAGCCGCTCTACAGCGAGGTATTCCGCTCGGTCCTGGCTGAGGCCGGTTTTCCCAATGCCAAAAAAGCAGATTTGCTGTTTAAGTCCGCATCCCACCATCAGCGCAAGGACCTGGTAGTCGGCGCGGTCATCACCCACATTGATGTGAAGGTCTGCTACC
>JALWRU010000440.1 GCA_026994095.1 Nitrospira sp.
CACGGCTGGAGGGGGACCCGTCGCTGGAGATTACCGGCATTGCCCCCATTGGCAGCGCCACTGGCAACGACCTGACCTTTCTGGCCAACTCCCGCTATCAGGGGGAATTGGCCCGGTGCAACGCGGGTGCGGTCATCCTCAGCGAGCACCAACCGGGCCTGACTATGGCGCAGTTGGTGGTGGCTGATCCATACTACGCCTACGCCACTCTATTGACGATGCTCTATACCGTGCCACGGTCCGCCACCGGTATCTCGCCGGATGCGCGTGTGGCATGCCCGGTAGGAGACGACCCGGACATTGCCGCATTTGTGACCGTGGGAGACGGCTCGGTGATCGGTCACCGGGTGACCCTGCATGCGGGGGTGCGGATCGGCCGCAACTGTGTGATTGGTGATGATGTCACCCTGCACCCCAATGTGGTGGTGCGGGACGGCTGCCGTCTGGGCCATCGGGTGATTATTCAGTCCGGTGCGGTGATCGGCTCTGACGGGTTTGGGTATGCCACCCACAACGGCGTGCATCACAAGATCCCCCATGTGGGTAATGTGGTGCTGGAGGACGATGTGGAGATCGGCGCCAACGTGACCATTGACCGGGGTGCGCTGGAAGATACCCGGGTAGGGGCGGGCACCAAGGTCGATAATCTGGTACAGATCGCCCACAATGCCCGCCTGGGTCGGGCCTGCCTGTTGGTGAGCCAGTCCGGTGTGGCCGGTAGCAGCGAACTGGGTGACTATGTGGTATTGGGCGGGCAGGTGGGGGTGGCCGGTCATGTGAAGATCGGCAAGGGCACTCAGGTGGGTGGCAAGGCCGGTGTCAACAAGAGCATCGGGCCGGGTCTGGTGGTATCAGGCCATCCGCTATTGCCCTTAAGGGAGCATTTGAAGGTGCTGGCGGTCACTGCCCGTTTGCCAGAGTTGCGGGACCGGGTCAACGTGTTGGAAAAGAGACTGGCTGAAGGCAGCGATCAACACGCCGAATCGGTCTGACAGATATACTGATTGAATTGGTAGAAAGGGAAGCTGCCCATGGTCATGGACATCAACGACATTCTGGAGGTCTTGCCCCACCGATACCCGTTTTTACTGGTAGACCGGGTGGATGAGATGGAGTTGGGTGAGCGCATCGTTGCCACCAAAAATGTCACCATGAACGAGCCTTTTTTCCAGGGTCACTTCCCCGGTCAGCCGATCATGCCGGGGGTGCTGATTATTGAGGCCATGGCGCAGGTGGGCGGCATTTTGGCCTACAAGACCGTCGAAGCGGAGGCGAAGGATCCGCTGGGCCGCAAGCTGACCTATTTTATGGGTATCGACAACGCCAAGTTTCGCCGCCCGGTCACCCCCGGTGACACCCTCACCCTGACCTTGAGTATTTTGCAGGTACGAACCCCGTACTGGCGCTTGAAGGGGCAGGCCCACGTGGCGGGCAAGCTGGTGTGCGAGGCCGAGGTGAAGGCCATGTTGGCGGACAAGTGAAGGTGGCGGAACCTCCCATGATTCACCCCACTGCGGTGATCGATCCGGCGGCCACCATCGGCGACCATGTGACGGTCGGCCCGTTTGCGGTGATCGAAGCCGGTGTGACCCTGGGGGACGGCTGTCAGGTGGGGGCGCATGCCGTATTGTCGGGCCGTACCACCGTGGGTCGGGACAACCGCTTCTTTGCCCACAGTGTGATTGGCGGTATCCCGCAGGATCTCAAATACAAGGGCGAAGATACCGCGCTGAACATTGGCGATGGCAATACCTTCCGTGAATTTGTGACGGTCAATACCGGTACCGAAGGCGGCGGCGGGGTGACCCGCATCGGTGACAACAACCTCTTGATGGCCTATGTGCATGTGGCCCACGATTGCCAGTTGCACGACCGGACCGTGCTGGCCAACGCCGCTACGCTGGCAGGGCATGTGAGCCTCGGCAGCGGTGCCACCATCGGCGGCTTGACCGCCATTCACCAGTTCACCCGTGTTGGTGAACTGGCCATGGTGGGTGGCTGCTCGGCGGTGGATCAGGACGTGCCGCCTTACTGTCTGGCCATGGGCAACCGGGTCAGCCTGCGCGGTCTTAACCTGACCGGCCTCAAGCGGTCAGGCCTCAGTCGTGAGCAGCTGCGCAGCTTGCGTACCGCCTACGGCGAGCTGTTTCAGTCTGAGGAGACCTTGAGCGATGCGCTGACGGGGGTGGCCTCTCGCTATGCGGAGCATGAACAGGTGATGGCACTGGTGGCGTTCGTTCAGTCGAGTGAGCGCGGGGTGTGTCGCTAGCCGCGCACGAGAAGCGTATCTTTCTGTCAGCCTGTGAGGCCTCGGCGGACCTGCACGGTGGCCACCTGATCGAGGCCCTGTCGGCGCTGCTGCCAGGGGCCACTTTCTGTGGGATTGGTGGTGACCGAATGGCGGCCGCAGGGCAGCAGCAAAGTGCCCACGTGCGGGATCTGTCGTCCATGGGTATCGGTGAACTGTTCGGACGGCTGGGGGCCTATAAAAAAGCCTATTTTGGGGCCAAAGCGACCTTTTTTGAGGACACGGTAGACGTGGCGGTGGTGATCGACTCACCGGACTTCAACCTCAGGCTGGCAGCCCAGGCCAAACGGGCGGGTATTCCGGTGGTCTACTTTATCGGCCCCAAGCTGTGGGCATGGCGCAAGGGGCGGCTCAAGACGATTGCCCGTGTGGTCGATCACATGATGGTGATTTTGCCGTTTGAGGCACCCATGTATGAACAGGCGGGTGTGCCGGTCACCTATGTGGGTAACCCGCTGGTGGATGATGCCCAGGCGATTTTAGACAAGGCCCCGTCGGCAGACGGTTGGCAGCCGTCGGACTTTGGGCTGGATAATGACCGCCTGCTGATTGCCCTGCTGCCCGGTAGCCGTCCCAAAGAGATTCAGCTACTGCTGCCCGATCTGTTGGGGGCGGCAGAACAGCTCTACGCCCAGCGCCCGGATGTGCAGTTCATCATGCCGCTGGCCAATTCGGTGGACCGGGGAGCGATTCGGATGCTGGTATCCGCCTGTGACGCCCCCATCTGCTGTGTCGACGATCAGGCGGTGGAGGCCTTGGCCGCTGCCGATCTGACGGCGGTGGCCTCCGGTACCGCCACCCTGCAAGCGGCGCTGGCCGATACACCGGGGGTCATTGTCTACCGGGTGGCGTTGACCACCTATGTGATCGGCAGCCTGCTCATCAACGTGCCCCATTACGGGCTGGTGAACCTGATCTCCAGCGGACTGGACAGCGACGAGCGGCTGGTGCCCGAGTGCATGCAGTGGCAGTTGAACCCGGCCAGCCTGTGCGCCGAATGGCTGCGCCTGCTGGACAACCCGGAAGTGCTGGCCCGCCAGCGGCAAGGGCTGCAAAGGGTGCGGGACATTATGGGGGGCTGCGGTGCCCCGGAGCGGGCGGCAAGGGTGGTGGCTTCAATGGGTGCTCACGATTGTTCTCCCCAACCCCCGGCGGCTGTTCATGACCACTGATTTCAAACGCTTTGTCGGTTATGTGCGGCCCTACTGGCGGGGCGTGGTGGGGGTGGTGAGCCTCACGCTGGTGGTGTCTGGCTGCACCGGTGCCATCGCCTATGCCATCCGGCCACTGCTGGATGAGGTTTTTATCAACAAAGATGCGGCCATGCTGGCCTGGTTGCCGACGGCGGTGCTGGTGGTGTTTTTCATCAAGTGCAGTGCCGCTTACATCCAGTCGATCACCGTAGAGATGCTGGCCAGCCGGGTGATGATGGACCTGCGTAACGACTTTCACCAGGCCATGTTGCAACTGCCGCTAAGCCGTTTTACCCAAACCGCCAGTGGTGAATTTATCAGCCGCATGACCAACGACATCGCTGCCTTGCAGGGTGGTTCAATGGTGATCATCCGCGACATCCTGCAAAACGGCATTACCTCACTGGTGTTGGTCGGGGTGGTGATCCATCAGGATCCGACCCTGGCGGTGATTGCGCTGGGGGTACTGCCGCTGGCGTTCTATCCGCTGATTCTGCTCAGCAAGCGGCTGCGTAAACGGAGCCGGGTGGCGCAGGAGGCCGTCTCCATGCTGACGCAGGTGTTGACCGAAACCATCGGCGGCATCCGGGTGGTGAAGGCGTTTGGGGCTGAACCCAGGGAGATGCAGCGCTTTTCTGACGCCAACCGGCGCTACCGCAGTCTGGTGGTGCGGGTGGCACGACTGGCCCGCATCCCCGCACCGATGATGGAATTTGTCGGTGCACTCGGGGTCATGGGCATTATGTCCTACGGCGGGGCACGGGTGATCGCCGGAGAGACTACCGCCGGGGCATTTTTCTCGTTTGCTGCCGCCTGTCTGATGCTGTATGGACCGCTACGTTCCCTGTCCAACGCCAACTCGGTGATTCAGCAGTCCATGGCCTCCGCCCGACGGCTGTTTGACGTCATGGACCTGCCCCGTGAGCAGGATAAAGATGACGCCTCCTGTCCTGCGCTGGCCCCGGTGCAACAGCAGATGACCTTCGAGAATGTCACCTTTACCTATGATCGGCAGCGCGACAGCGACGATGTGGTGGGGGTGCACGACATCAATCTGACCGCGCGGGTGGGCGAGGTGGTGGCGTTGGTGGGGCCGTCCGGGGCGGGCAAAACCACGCTGGTTCACCTGATTCCTCGTTTCCTTAAGCTCAGCAGCGGGCGCATCTGTGTGGACGGTCAGGACATCGCGCAGGTATCGCTGGCCTCCCTGCGTCGGCAGATTGGCATTGTGGGGCAGGATACGGTGCTGTTTGACGACACCGTGGCGGGCAACATCGGCTATGGTGGCGGCGGTGAGCCGGTGTCGCAGGAGCGGATTGTCGATGCGGCCAAACGGGCCCACGCCCACGACTTTATTGAGGCGTTGGCCGACGGTTACGATACCCGCGTAGGGGAGCGCGGGGTGATGCTGTCGGGCGGTCAGCGCCAGCGTATTGCCATTGCCCGCGCGCTGCTCAAGGATGCCCCCATCCTGATATTGGACGAGGCCACCTCAGCGCTGGACGCGGAGAGTGAGCGCTATGTACAGGCGGCGTTGGCCGAGTTGATGGCCAACCGCACCACCTTTGTGATTGCCCACCGCCTGTCGACCATTCGCCATGCCAGCCAGATTCTGGTGATGGATCAGGGGCGGGTGGTGGAGTCGGGGACCCACGAGCAACTGTTGGCCGCAGACGGGCTCTATCGCAGGCTGCACAATTTGCAGTTTCAGGGAGAGCGCTGATGCCTGCAAGTCACGCCAAGGATCCGCGCCTGCCCCGCAAGGTGATGGCCCGTTACAATGCCGCACTGCTGGCCATGCTGCCGCTGGGATTGATGGCACTGGGCTGGCGCTTGCTGAGGCGGGCCGAGTACCGCCCGCACCTGTCCGAGCGCTTTGGCCGGTTGGCCCCGTCGCCTGTGGACAGACAGGTGATCTGGCTGCACGCGGTGTCGGTGGGCGAGGTGATCAGTGCGGTCCCCCTGGTGGAGTCGGTTCGTGCCCACTACCCGGACGCCCATCTGGTGGTGAGTTGTGGCACCCCCACAGGCCGTGCCACCGCCAGCGAACGGCTGGACCGGGTGGCCGACCGGGTGATCTATCTGGCCTACGACCTGCCGACCCTGGTGCGCTCGGCATTGACCGCCATTCGCCCGGACCTGATGCTGCTGGTAGAGACCGAGATATGGCCCAACCTGCTGGCCGGACTGGCCCGCCGAAAGGTGCCGGTATTGCTGGTCAACGGGCGTATTTCGCACCGCTCCTTTCCCCGCTATCTGCGGTTTAAATCGTTGATTGGTGTGGCCCTGTCTGATGTGCGCGGAATGCTCATGCAGACCGCCAGAGATGCCAGCCGGATTCGCCATATCGGTGCCAACCGGGACCGGATCTCGGTGGTGGGTAATATCAAATACGATCAGCCGTTTACCCCCCTGAGTGACGAGCGGCGGAGCGCCCTCACCGAAGCCCTGGCCATCGATCCGGAGGCCCCGGTGCTGGTGGCGGGCAGTACCCATGAGGAAGAGGAACTTGCACTGGTCGAGGTGTGGCAGACCCTGCGGCAGACGGTGCCCGATCTGGTGCTTGTGTTAGGGGTCCGCCACCCCAACCGAGCCGACGAGGTTGTCCGTGGGTTGGCCGGTCGGGGGGTGTCTGTGGGGCGCAAAACCGTGGGCGATTGTGCCGGTAAAGATGTGGTCATGCTCGATACGGTGGGAGAGTTGGCCGACCATTACCAACTGGCGACGGTGGCGTTTGTGGGCGGCTCACTGGTACCCATTGGCGGGCACAATCCGCTGGAGCCTGCAGCGGCTGGTATTCCGGTGTTGTACGGTCCCTACGTCCACAATTTTGCCGGTCCCTGCAAGGCGCTGGAAAAGGCCGGGGCAGCAGTGTTGACGGTCAATCAGGAGGCGTTGCAGCACGTGTTGGCTGAGTTGCTGTCCGACCCGGACAAGCGTCAGGCCATGGGTGAAGCGGGCCGGCAGGTGGTACATGCCAATCAGGGGGCGATCGAGCGGGTGGTGCGCGCCATGACCGTTGCCCTGCCGCCGGACAGCAGGCCGGGTCCATGAGTCTGGAGCGGTGGGCGCGCCGCCTGTGGGCGCGACCGTCGGGGGATGGTTTCAACCCGTTGCTGTGGGCCCTGTCCGGGCTGGCAGGTATCTACGAACGGGTGGTGACTGCTCGGGCGCGGGCCTATGCAGACGGCAGCAAACCACAGGCTCGCCTGCCGGTGCCGGTGATCTCGGTCGGCAACCTGTCGGTGGGGGGCACCGGCAAGACCCCGTTTACTATTTTTTTAGCCCGACAATTGGCCAGCCAGGGTCTTGCTGTGGGTATTCTCACCCGTGGTTATGGGGGTAGCAACGAGGGCAAGGGTGCGCTGTTGGTGGCCGATCACGACGGGGTGCGGGTGTCGGCTTCGGTTGCCGGAGACGAGGCGGTGCTGATGGCCCAACGGCTACCAGGGGTGCCGGTGGTGGCCTGTAGTCGGCGGGTGGAGGGGGGGCAGTTATTGTTATCTCACCAACCGGTGGATGTGCTGCTGCTGGATGACGGCTTTCAACACCTGGCGTTGGCGAGGGATGTGGAGATGGTGCTGGTGGATGGTGCAGCGCCGTTGGGCAACGGCTGTCTGTTGCCCCGAGGTCCGTTGCGGGAGCCTCCCACCGCACTGGCACGGGCCGACTGGGTGGTGCTGACCGGCGGTGAACATCAGGCGCAGGCGATCGTATCCGGGTATACCGACGTCCCTGTGCTGGCTGCCACCACCCGTGTGGAGGGTATTTTCGATTGTGATGGCGCGCCCGTGACGGCCACCGGCCCGGTGCTGGCGGTCAGCGGCATTGCCCGCCCGGAGCGGTTCTGGCAGTCTTGCGAGACTCTGGGGGTCCAGTTGGCCGGGCGACTTGTTTATGAGGACCACACCACCTACCGACCGGCGCAGGTGAACCGCTTGATTTCGCGCGCGCTCGCCTGTGGTGCCGAGGCGGTGTTGACCACTGAAAAAGACGGGGTCAAGCTGGCCCCCCTGTGGCCGGACAACGCAGAGATTCCCCTGTGGCAGTTGCATATTGCCAGCGAAGTTATCCCCCTGTCAGGTGCCGCAGATGACTGGCTGCAACGGTTGGTCGCAGCGGTGGCCAAGGCGCGCTTGTCTGGCTCAAGCTGACATTGCTGGCGGTTTGTGGCTGGATGATCCGCCCGTGGGGCGCTACAATGCGCCTAACTTTTGTTCACTGACCTGATGATTCAACCCGTTGGGCGCACCACGAGATCGTTGCATGGAACCGGCCGGACCCTCCTTTATTGATCACATTACCCGCTGGGTGAATGACTCCCATCTGGTATCCCGTACTGGTGCGGGGCTGGCTGCGGTGGGCATCGGGCTGGCCACGGCAGTACCGCCTACTGCCGGGGTGTGGGGGCTGGCAGCGTTGCTGGCCGTGGCCGGAGCGGCGATCCGCTTCTGGTCGGCGGGGGTGATCTCAAAAAACAGGGAACTGGCGACCACCGGCCCCTATGCCTATGTGCGCAACCCGCTCTATACCGGCAGCCTGTTGGTGGCGGTGGCGTTTTTGATGTTGAACGGCAACCCCTGGTTTGTGGTGCCCATGGTGATCGGCGCGGTGGTGCTGTACTACCGCACCGTGGCCTCGGAGGAGGCGGTTCTGCGGGAGATGTTCGGTGAGGCGTTTGAGCATTTTCGCGCCACTGTCCCTGCCATCATTCCGTGGAAAGGGCGTTGCGATACCGGCGGCAGCGAGGTCACCTACTCCTTTGAGCGCAGCCTGTTCAACAAAGAGTACAACGGCGCGTTGGCCACACTGGCCATGCTGATCGGCTTTTACCTGTATGCCTTCTGGATCCCGGAAGGGGTCTTCCGCTGGGTGGGGGGGGTGGCGGTGCTGATTGTGCTGGGAGTCCGTGGCTACCGACGGGTAGGCAACGTGCGCGGTACCCGCGTAGCCAACACCAGCCGGGTCGGTTCCGACCCGACCCAGACCTCGGAGCCGGATACCATCGGTGATACCGGGCTGGACACTTATGAAGTGCTGTCGGCCATTGAAACCATCGAAGATACCGGCGAGATCGACGAAGACGAAGTCTCGATCGCACCACCCAAGCCGGCGGTTGCTGGCGACTAGACCGGCGCAGGGTCAGCCCGCGCCGGTCCTGGTCAGCGCGGGTCCGTTACTCGACCGTCAAGGTCACATAGCGGGCAAAGGCACCGTCGATCACCAGCAACAGCACTGTACCCCGTTGCTTGCCTTTTTCCATTGCTTGCCGGAATGCTTCCGGGGTGCTGACTTCGTGTCGATTGACCTCCCGAATGACCGTACCGGCACGGATGCCCGCTCGTGCGGACACGCTGCCAGGGGTCACCTGAGTCACCACCACCCCGGATTCGATCTGTAGATCAAACTGACGGGCCAACTCTGGTGTAAGCGCCTGCAGGGTCATGCCAAGCTGATCCATATGTTGATTGCGGGCGCTGGCAAGTTGGCCATCATCGGGCAGGGTGCCAATACGCACGGTCAGTGTTTTGCTCTTGCCCCGGCGGATAATCTTCATCCGGGAGCGGGTCTCCGGCGCGGTCAGCGACACCCGGTTGCGGAACGCCCCCACCTTGCGCACCTGTTTGCCGTCAAAGGAGACAATTACGTCGCCCTGTTTAAGGCCCGCTTCATCGGCGGGGGAGCCGGGCGTCACCTGGGCCACCAACACCCCTTCTTCTTCATCCATATCGAAGGTCTTGGCCAACTCCGGGGTCAGGTCCTGAATGACAATGCCGAGGAACCCCCGAATCACGTGACCGCTGGAGAGCAACTGGTCGCGGATGGCCTTGACCATGTTGATGGGGATGGCAAAACCGATTCCCATAGAGCCACCGCTACGGCTGAAGATGGCGGTATTCATGCCGATTACGCGGCCGTCCAGATCCACCAGCGGGCCGCCGGAGTTGCCCGGATTAATAGCCGCATCGGTCTGGATAAAATCTTCATAGTCGCTGAGGCCCACACCGCTGCGCCCCTTGGCGCTGACGATCCCGGCGGTGAGGGTGTGAGACAGGCCAAACGGATTGCCCACGGCCAGTACCCACTCACCCACCTCCAGCGCCTCTGAATCGCCCAGGGGCAATACCGGCAGGTCGGTCGCGTCGATCTTGATAATTGCCACGTCCGAGCCCGGGTCGGTACCGATCGGCTCGGCAGTGAAGGTTCGCCCGTCCAGCAGTTTGACGGTGATGCGGTCCGCATCGCCCACCACATGGTTGTTGGTGAGGATGTAACCGTCCTCCGAAATGATGAACCCGGAGCCCTGTCCCTGGCGCTCCTGCGGCGGCTGGTTAGGCCACGGTGACTGTTGTTGCGGCTGGTTGGGCATACCAAAAAAGCGTCGTAGCAGTTCGTCACCCAACGGCACATCCTTGCCGCCGGAGCGGCCAAAAACGCGTGGCTTCACCTCCTGGGTCACCTGAATAAAGACCACCGCCGGGGAGACCTGTTTGGCCACACTGGCAAAGGCCCTGCCGGTATTTTTAAGGCTCTCGATACCCGCATCTCTGGCGTAGGCGGTCGGTACCAGCAGTATCAGTGAGCAGAGCAGCAGCAGGCTGCTGGCGGCCACATGCCACGGGGAATATCGGGTCGAAAGGTGGTCGGCTTTGCAGGTCGGCTTCACGCGGGTCCTCCACTGGTAATTGATCGTGCCGCTTGGGGGGCACTTGAACAGGTCACCTGTTCAGTTATAAAGCAGGTGTCACCGAGTGCAAGCCCTTCGGCCAAAAAAACGGATGAGCGATCGTCGGTGTTAAAGCAGGCAGGGTGACCCGTGCCATCGCTCCAGCCTGTGCCCCGGTGTCCCACCGGGTGAAATTGGGTCGCACGCCGGGGCGATACCTGTTGCCCCCATTGTACCGCGATTGCGGTGTTTGCCCGCCGGGCTAGACAATATCTCCATCAAGCGGCACCATACCAAGCTGGCATTGTGCCAACAGGTCGCCCGCAAAAAGGGGTGGCTGTGCCCTTCGGACCAAGAGACTCGCTGTGCAGACATCGCTCACCCCGCTCCCCCCAATCGTACGCCTGTGGCTGCGGTCCGCGCCTTGGCTGGTATTGGTTGGGGGCTTGCTGTTGTTTGGCTGTAGCGGCGACAAAGAGGTGGCCGCCATCGAGCAGCCACCCCCCAAGCGCAGCCCGGTGGAGGTGGTGACCGCCCGTGCCTCGGCCTTTGTGGAGACTTATCAGGCCTCGGCCCCGGCGCAGGCGGTACGGGTCTACCACCTGACCGCAGAAGTGGCTGGAACGCTGGCCCATCTGGCGGTGGATGTGGGTGACCATGTGCGCAAAGGGCAGGTGCTGGCACGGCTCGATCTGGAGCCGCTGGAGTTGATGCGGGATACCCGTCAGGCAGAGGTGGCCCGCACCGAAACCCGTATCACCATTGCCAAACGGGGCCTGGTGCGGCAGCAAAAGTTACACCGGCAGGGGGGCGTCTCTGCAGCCGTACTGGATGAAGCAGAGTTGACCCTGGCGCTGGCAGAGGCCGATCTCAAACTGACCCAACTGGCACTAAAAACCGCCCGGCGGGATCTGGCCCACGGGGTGATCTCGGCCCCGGTAGACGGCGAGGTCACCGGCCGGTTTCCTGAGGTAGGGGCCGTGCTGTCGCCGGGGGCACCGATCTTTCATGTGGCCCGCACCGATCAGATTCGGCTGGTGGCCGGGCTGGCGGAGCGGGAGGTGGTTTACTTAACACCGGGCGCCAGGGTGAAGGTGTCGTTTGACGCCTTTCCGGGGCAGCCATTTTCAGGCACCATCCAGCGCATTGGCTCGGTGGATGAACCGGGTCGGGCCAGTTTTCCGGTCGAGGTTCATCTGAACAATCCGGGCGGCAATATTCGTCCCGGCATGGTGGCCCGTATGCAACTCTCGGGTCAGCGTATCGAGCAGGCGGTACGGGTACCCGCCGTGGCCTTGCGCCGTGATGATGGCGTTGAGGGGGTCTTTATTGTGACCGACGGAATCGCCCATCAGGTACCGGTGCATGTGGCGGCCCTGCAGGACGACGCAGTGGTCATCGACCGGGGCTTGGAGGATGGCGCGCAGGTGGTGGTCGTGGGCCACTCCGCCCTGCGAGAGGACACGCCGGTGCAGGTGACTGTGGCAGACGGTGAAGCGGTGGGCAAAGGCCGCGCTGCTCCGGCAGTATACGGGCTGCCCTGATCCGATGAAATTGATTCTCTTCTGGGTAAAAAACCCGGTATTCGTCAATCTGCTGATGGTGCTGTCGATCATCAGCGGGGTCTACTTCTTCTCCACCATGACCCGTGAGGTGTTCCCGGAGATTCCGCTGGATATGGTGGCCATCTCGACCACCTATGCGGGCATTTCACCCCAGCAGGTCGAGCGGGAGATCACCATCCCCATCGAAGAGGCGGTCCATTCCATCACCGGGGTGGATGTGGTCAACTCGCGCTCGCTGGAGGGCATCTCCAAAATCGAGATCAAGCTGGAGCCGGAGGTTTCGGCCAGCAA
>JALWRU010000441.1 GCA_026994095.1 Nitrospira sp.
ACCCCAGCGCCTTGGCCATGGCCTGACCCAGCTCGGTGGGGTTGCGCACCGTGTGGACACCAGCGGCCTCCAGCGCGGCAAACTTGTCCTCAGCGGTCCCCTTGCCACCCGAGATAATCGCCCCGGCATGGCCCATGCGACGGCCCGGAGGGGCGGTGGCCCCGGCGATAAAGCTGACCACCGGTTTGGTGACGTGGGCCTTGATGTACTCAGCGGCCTCCTCTTCGGCGGTACCGCCGATCTCACCGATCATGATGATGCCACGGGTCTCATCGTCATTCTGAAACAGCTCCAGACAGTCGATGAAGTTGGTGCCGTTGACCGGGTCGCCACCAATACCGATACAGGTGGTCTGCCCCAACCCGGCGTCGGTGGTCTGCTTGACCGCCTCGTAGGTCAGGGTGCCGGAACGGGACACCACCCCCACGCTGCCGCGCATGTGAATGTGGCCGGGCATGATGCCGATCTTGCACTCACCGGGGGTAATGATACCGGGGCAGTTGGGGCCGATCAGGCGCGTTTTACGGCCCTGCAAAAACCGTTTTACCCGCACCATATCCAGCACCGGAATGCCCTCGGTGATGCAGATCACCAGCCCAATGTCCGCTGCTGCCGCCTCGATGATGGCGTCGGCGGCAAAGGGCGGCGGCACATAGATCATGCTGGCGTCCGGCTGCACCGCATCGACCGCATCGGCCACGGTGTTGAAGACCGGCAGGTTCAGGTGCTGGCTGCCACCCTTGCCCGGTGTGACGCCCCCCACCATCCGGGTGCCGTAAGCGATGCCCTGCTCCGAATGGAAGGTACCCTGGGCACCGGTGAAACCCTGGCACAGCACCCGGGTATTTTTATCGACAAGAACACTCATTTGATCTCCCCTTCGATGACTTAAGCGACTGCCGCCACGGCCTTTTCAGCCGCGTCGTTCAGGTCGATTGCGGCGATCACGCCCAGGTCACTCTGTTCAATCATTTTGCGGCCCTGCTCCACGTTGGTGCCCTCCAGCCGCACGATCACCGGCACTGTGATGTTGACCTGTTTGGCCGCCTCCAGCACGCCCTCTGCGATCACATCGCAGCGCATGATGCCGCCGAAGATGTTCACCAGAATGGCCTTTACGCTGGGGTCCGACAGGATCAGCTTGAAGGCCTCGCGCACGGTTTCGGCGGTAGCGCCGCCCCCAACGTCCAGGAAGTTGGCCGGTGAGCCGCCTTTCAGCTGAATAATATCCATGGTCGACATGGCCAGCCCTGCGCCGTTCACCATGCAGCCGATCTGACCATCCAGGGCGATGTAGTTCAGCTCAAATTTGGCGGCCTCCAGCTCCTTGGGGTCTTCCTCGGTCTCGTCGCGCATGGCTTCGATGTCTTTGTGACGGTAGAGGGCGTTGCTGTCAAAACCCATTTTGGCGTCCAGCGCCATGACGTCACCAGAGCCTGTCACTACCAGCGGATTGATCTCCAACAGGGCCGCGTCCGACTCCACAAAGGCGTCGTACACCGCCGTCATGAGCTTGCTGAAAGCGCGGATTTGCCCCCCTTCCAGCCCCAGTTTGAAGGCCAGATTGCGGCACTGATAACCCTGTAAGCCCACGGTCGGATCGACCGACTCCTTCAAAATCTTCTCCGGGCTGTTGGCTGCCACCTCCTCGATCTCCATGCCACCCTCGGTGCTGGCCATGAAGGTGACCGAATCGCTGGCCCGGTCGATGACCGCGCCCAGATACAGCTCACGGGCAATGTCGCAGCCGTCTTCCACATAGATGCGGTTGACCCGCTTGCCACCGGGTCCGGTCTGGTGGGTCACCAGGTTCATGCCGAGAATGGCCTCGGCTGCGGCCTTGACTTCATCGATGGACTTCACCACCTTGACACCGCCGCCCTTGCCGCGACCACCCGCGTGGATCTGCGCCTTGACCACCCACACCGGGCCGCCCAGCCGTTTGGCCACCTCGACCGCCTCATCCACGGTAACCGCCACGCCCCCCTCCGGCACGGCCACGCCGTACTTTTTGAGGATCTGCTTGGCCTGGTATTCATGTACGTTCATCGAATCCCCCTGCGCTTGCAGTGACGGGGGTTGCCCCGTTCACCGCCCTTCCGGTTAAAAATCACGGTCACATCCAGCGCCTGTTCAGGCGGATGCTTCGGCCTCGTCCGGTCGATTGACATAGTCGGGCAATACCTGCGGGGAGACCTGCTCCGACTCCACCCCGGCGGCCTGCCGCTGCGCCATAAAACGGTCCAGATGGTTGACGGTCAATTCGCCATGCGCCACCTCTTTGGCACGGGCAGCCGCCGCCTCACCGGCCCGCTTGCCAAACACGATGATGTCCAGCAACGAGTTGCCCATCAGCCGGTTGGTGCCGTGGACCCCGCCCGACGCCTCACCGGAGACAAACAGCCCCGGCACCGAGGTGCGGGTATCCCGGTCGATGCCCACGCCACCGTTTTGATAGTGCAAGGTGGGGTAGATCAATACCGGCTCCCTGTTGATATCAAATTTGTGGCGGCCATACTTTCTCACCATGGCCGGGTAGCGGCGCTCGATCACGCCATCGCCGTTCATGGCGTCGATCACCGGAATGTCGAGCCACACCCCCTGCCGACCGAACGGCGTATCCACCCCGCGCCCTTCGGCACACTCACGGATAATCGCAGCGCAGACCACGTCGCGGGCCTCCAGCTCGTTGATAAACCGCTGGCCGTTTTTATTGACCAGATGGGCACCACCAGAGCGGATGGCCTCGGTCACCAGCAGCCCGGCCATCTGCTCCGGATAGATCGCCCCGGTGGGGTGATACTGGAACGTCTCCGGGTGGCATAGCTTGGCCCCCACCCGATAACAGAGCGGCAAGGCATCGCCGGTGGCACCAAAGTGGTTGCTGGTGGGGAACTGCTGAATGTGCAGCCGTCCAATGCCGCCGGTGGCCATGATCACACTCTTGGCCTTCACCACGATCAGGGCGTTGGTGTCGAGGTTCTTCAGCACCGCCCCGGTCACATGACCCTCGGCGTTGGTGAGCAACTCCACCGCCGGAGCGAACTCCATCAACTGAATGTC
>JALWRU010000442.1 GCA_026994095.1 Nitrospira sp.
GGCCATAGGATTTCATCAGGTCCCGACCCACCAACAGGTTGAAGGTCTGATCGTTGCCACCCAACTCCACGTCGGGTGTTAACGCCACCGAGTCATACCCCTGCATCAGCGGATACAAAAACTCATGAATGGCAATGGCCTGCCCCTCCCGATAGCGCTTTTGAAAGTCGTCACGGGTCAACATGGGTGCCACGTTGTAGCGGGCGCACAGGTCGATCAATGCCAGCAGATCGAGCTTTTGCAGCCACTCACTGTTGAATACCACACGGGTCTTGTCCGGGTCCAACAGCTTGAATACCTGACTGGTATAGGTCTCGGTGTTGGCGCGAATGGCCTCATCGGTCAGTGGCGGCCGAGTCTCTGAGCGACCGGTGGGATCGCCAATGCGGGCCGTGTAGTCACCGATCAATAACACCACCTGGTGCCCCAGTTGTTGAAACTGGGCCAGCTTCTGTAACAGCACCGTGTGGCCTAAATGAATATCCGGTGCAGTCGGGTCAAAACCGGCCTTGATCACCAGCGGGCGGTGCTCTTTTAACGCGGTGGTGAGCTGGCTCTCCAGCATGCCGTGGGGCAGTAGCTCCACACAGCCGCGCTGCAGTATCTCAAGCTGTTGCTGTACCTGGCTCACGCGGCCCCTCTTCGTTGTGTGGCATGCGGCCACCAGCGGCGAGCTTGGCCCGCCCGATCCCGGTAAGCTCAGGTGGCAAGCTCGTCGACATATGCCAGGTAGGTGGCCTCGTCCATCAACCCGGCCAGTTCAGTACGCTGCGCCGAACCATCGACCGCCAACGCGAACATCCAGCCCGCACCATAGGGATCTGCGTTGATCTGCTCAGGAGCGCCACCCAAGGATTCGTTGATGGCCTGGACCGTACCCGCCAACGGGCTCATCACGCTGGAGACGGTCTTGGTCGACTCCACCTCAGCGACGGCCTCCCCCGCCTTCACCTGCACACCCACGGCAGGCAGGTCGACGAATACCACATCGCCAACGGCATCCTGTGCGTAGTCAGAGATTCCCACCAGAATGCGGTCGCCATCCAACCGCGCCCACTCGTGATCCCGACTGAAACGCCGCTCGCCCACTCCACTCATCCGACGACCTAAGCGCTCAGCTCACGTTCGCCAAAGAAGAAACGGATCTCCTGGGCGGCAGTCTCCGGGGCATCCGAGCCGTGCACGGTGTTGGCATCAATGCTATCGGCAAAGTCGGCGCGAATGGTGCCGGCGTCAGCCTCTGCCGGGTTGGTGGCGCCCATCAGATTGCGGTTCCGCAGGATGGCATCATCGCCCTCCAGCACCATCACCACCACCGGGCCGGATACCATAAAACTGACCAGATCCTTGAAAAACGGACGATCCTTGTGGACTGCGTAGAACGCGCCTGCTTCCCGCTCGGAGAGTTGCATCATCCGCATGGCGGCGATACGCAGGCCGTCGGCCTCAAACCGGCTGACAATCTGGCCGATTACGTTTTTGGCAACACCGTCCGGCTTAATGATAGAAAGGGTTCGCTGCATGATGGCTCCGTGGATCAGACAAAAATAAGAAAGAAACTCAGGCGAGGTTTGAACAACCGGTTCAGTACTCGCCAGGAATGAAAGTGGCGCAGGAGGTATCGGACTCCCACACCGCGATGCGAACGATCTCTACCGGGCTTTCGGGCAGCTTTTTCACCAGTGCCTCCCATACCCAGCGGGCGATGTTCTCAGCAGTGGGGTTCAACTCGGTGAACGGAAACACCTCATTGAGGTAGGTATGATCCACATGGGACAACACCTCACGGGCATGCTCCTTAACCGTGGCAAAATCGATGGCCATACCGACCTCATCGAGCCGGTCACTGGCAGCGGTGATGACCACTTTCCAGTTGTGACCGTGGAGCTGGCCACACTTGCCAGCGTACCCACGCAACATGTGGGCGCCCGAGAAACCGGTCTCGATACTCACCTCATACATGCCTGTCACCTGTATCGCTCTGGCAGCGCCTGCATACGCAGGTCTGCCAATCGCGGCCGATTGTTACGGCTGCTCGACCAGTTCCAGAATGGCCATACGAGCGGCGTCACCGGGGCGAATACGGGTCTGCAAGATGCGGGTATAACCACCGGGGCGGTCCACGAACAATGGGCCCACGTCATCAAACAGCCGTTGCACCGTCTCTTTACCACGCAGATACGCTGCGGCTTTGCGACGGGCTGGCACGTTGTCTTCACCGCCCAGGGTGATGAGTTTTTCGACGATGGGGCGCAACTCTTTGGCCTTCTCCACCGTGGTCTCAATCCGCCCGTGAATCAGCAGCGAGCTGGCCATGTTGCGGAACATTGCTTTGCGGTGGCTTTGATTGCGCCCCAACCTGCGACCCGCTTTTCGATGTCTCATCCTGCGATCCTACCCTTGTTTGTGCCGACTAGGCTTCTTCGACCACGGCCGGTTCAGGAATATCGATTCCCTCCAGGTCCATGCCGAGCGAAAGGCCCATCTCTTCAAGCACTTCAATAATTTCGTCCAACGACTTCTTGCCAAAATTCTTGGTGCGCAGCATCTCTGCTTCGGTGCGCCTCACCAGATGACCCAGCGTCTCGATCTCAGCGCTCTTCAAACAGTTGGCCGCCCGCACCGAAAGCTCCAGTTCGCTCACCCGACGGGCCAACTGCATGGCCAATTCGCTGTCGGCGGAACTGGTGACCGGCTCCACTGCAACTTCGCTCTCGTCGAAGTTGATGAAGATTGTCAGCTCATCTTTGAGGATTTTGGCGGCATAAGCCACCGCATCGTCCGGCTTGACGCTCCCGTCGGTCCAGACCTCAAGGATCATCTTGTCGTAGTCGGTAATTCGACCGACCCGGGCATTCTCAACGGTCAGGTTGACCCGGCGCACCGGCGTAAACAACGCATCGACCGCGATCACCCCAATGGCGTCAGTCTCGTTCTTGTTCTGCGCAGCGGGTACATAGCCCCGACCCACGTTGACTTTCATCTCCATCTCCAGTGTGGAGTCGCTGTTCAGCGTCGCCAATACCAGATCCGGGTTGAGCACTTCAACGTTGGAATCG
>JALWRU010000443.1 GCA_026994095.1 Nitrospira sp.
CCCTCCAGCCTGGCGGACTTCACCGATACCTTGCCGTCGTCCTTGCCGGGGATCAGCAGCGACAATATGAGGTTGATGGTACGGGTCCCGGCGATGATGCCGGGGGCGTAGTCGGCTGGCCCCAGGGCATTGGGGATGCTATCGGGTGCGGTAGTCAGTTGATCCCACACCGGGCCGTGAAAACGGCGCACACCGGGCACCCAGCTTAATTTGTCGCCCACCTCGCTGCCGTGGTTGGGCGGCCCCAGCATCACCACCCGACCCAGCTCAATGGGGCGGTGGTGTACCAGATACCAGCGCACCAGAATCCCCCCCAGGGAGTGGGACACAAAATGGACTACCGATGCACCCTGCTCGCGGCATTCCGCCAGCGCCTTGGGGATGGTGGTCTCGGCCAGCACCTCAATATCGTATTTACGGGAGGGATAATCGGGCACCACCGTGGTGTATCCCTGCGCCTGCAACACCTTCGACAGGGGCTGCATGGACTTGGCGGTGCGGGCCAACCCGTGCAGCAGGATCACACACTCCGGCCCGCGATCCACCACCCCTGCGGGAGTCGCCGCCTGCCCGGTGGAAACCCCTGTCATCATCAAGACTCCCCCTAAAACCCCGGCCAGTATTCGGCGCATGCTCATCGGCCCATGCGTTGGCTTAGTCATGACCCGGCTCCACCGTAGTGCCACGAGCAGGCAGATGCATGGAGACAATGAACGTCACCAGCAGCACCAGTCCGCCCAGCACCGCCAGTGAGGTGACCGGGCTGGCACCCTGACCGGCGGTGACGGCAAAGATTCCCATAGCAATCAACATACCGCTGTTTTCATAAAAATGCTGCACCGCCACCGCTGCGCCGGACTTGCCGGAACGGTGACCGATCTCCTGCAAGGCCGCGTTGACCGGCACTACAAACAACCCCCCGGCAATGCCAATCAAGACCAGTACCAGCCGCGCCATCATGACCGTCTCCACGGTGGAAAAGAGCAGGATCGCCAGCCCCATGGCGTAGGCGGCATACCGGGCACGGGAGAGCCGGTCCAGTTGAATCAGTTTGGGTGCCAGGAACGCCCCCAAGGCGATTCCCAACGCGGTAAACAGGGTCAACTCGGCGATTTCAGTGGTTTTGCTCATGGCCAGCACCAGCGGTGCCCACGCCACCAACGCCACCCGCAATACCACCGATGAGGACCAGAACAGGGTCACTCCCAAGGTGGCAAAACGGGCGCGGGGGGTGGCCACCAGGGTTTTGGCCATGTGGGTAAAGCGCTGGATCGGCCCCTCATCCCCGGCGTGGGGCTTCTCCGGCGAATGGATGGTCAGGGCCAGCAGACCGGACAGGGCGTAACAGGCCACCACCATGATCAACGCCCCCATCAATACCCGGTCGGCCACAAATGCGCCCAACACCGCGCCCACTACAATGGCGACAATGGTGCTGCCCTCAATCCAGCCGTTGGCCTTGACCAGATGGTCCTTGTCGCACAACTCCGGCAGGATGCCGTACTTGGCCGGGCTGTACAGGGCCGCCCCCGCCCCCACCAGCCCGTAGGCCAGAATCGGCTCTACCTCAAAAATCAGTAGCCCGGCCCCCAGCCCCTTGATGGCGTTGGCCCAGGTGAGCAGGCGCGGCTTTCTGAAGCGGTCGGCGGCGTGGCCCACCCAGGGGGCCAACACCACATAGGCCACCAAAAATGACCCCTGTAACGCGGGCACATACCAGGCGGGCAGATCGACCCGCGCCATGGCCATAGAGATGGTCGCAAACAACACCGCATTGTCGGCGAATGCACTCAAAAACTGGGCCATTACCAGCCGCTTGATGCTGTTATTCATTGCCGTCACCCATCACCAACGCCAACGTGGCCGGGTAGTCGACCTTGCCGGTGCCCAACAGCGGCACCTTCTCCACCGGGTGGATGGTGCGCGGCACGGTCAACTCGCCCACACCGCTCTGTTTGGCGCGGGTCACCAGTGGCGGGCGTTTGGCGTCGGCCTGTTCGGTGACCAGCACCAACTGCTCACCCTTGGCCGCATCCGGAATCGCCACCACCGCATGCTGGGCAGTCGGCCAGACCTCGGCAGCGAGCTGCTCGGCGGCGGTCAGTGACACCATCTCCCCGGCGATCTTGGCAAACCGCTTGGCACGGCCACACATACGCAGGTAGCCGTCTTGGTCAAACGCCACAATGTCACCGGTGTCGTACCAGCCGGGACCGGCTTCGGTGCGGGGAGGTTCAATCACCCCCGGCTGCTCCGGGCGCAAATAGCCCAGCATGATGTTGGGACCGGACACCTCCAGCCGACCACCTTCCTCGATCCCCTCCACCGGCACCAGTCGGTGCTGGATGCCCGGCAACAGCCGCCCCACCGTCCCGGCCCGGTAGGCCATGGGGGTATTGGTGGACAGGGCCGGAGAGGTTTCGGTGGCACCGTATCCTTCTAATATACGCACGCCGAATTTATCGGCCCACTGGCGACGGGTCTGCTCTTGCAGCTTCTCCGCCCCGGCGAAGATGTAACGCACGCTGTAAAAATCGTAGGGGTGGGCAAAACGGGCATAACCCGCCAGAAAAGTATTGGTGCCAAACAGGATGGTGGCGTTGATGTCGTAGGCGATCTCCGGCACGATGCGAAAGTGCAGTGGTGACGGGTATTGAAACACCCGAATCCCCGACGCCAGCGGTAACAAGGTACCCGCCGTCAACCCGAACGAGTGGAACATGGGCAGGGCATTGAGGATCACGTCTTTGGCGCTGAAATCCACCCGCGCCGCAAGCTGGGCCTGATTGGCCAGCAGGTTGGCGTGGGACAGCACCACCCCCTTGGGTGCGCCCTCCGAACCCGAAGTAAACAGCACCACCGCCGGACTGTCGGGGGCGACTTCGCCCCGCCGGGTACGGTAGGACCAGGCAGGGAAGCGGGCGCACAATTGGCCTTGCAGCCACTGTAGGGGGCCGATCTGCTCGCGCAGGTCTTCCAGATAGATGACCTCTAACTCGGCTTCCAGCAACGCCACAATCGGCTGTAAACGGGCCGATTCGACAAAACGACGCGAGG
>JALWRU010000444.1 GCA_026994095.1 Nitrospira sp.
CTCCTCGCCGTCTGCCAGCGCGTAGGTGCGGCCCATGATGCCCTGTAGCTCCGGGAACTCATAGACCATGTTGCATACCAGGTCGTTCTTGCACAGGGTGGCAGCGCGGGCGGTCTGCTCCGGGTTAGCATTTAACGACGGGGCCAGACTGCGGCTCAAGGCGACGATGCGCGCCACCCGGTCGGCCACACTGCCTAGCTCTTTCTGGAACAGAAACGACTCCAGCCGAGGGGCGAAGGCCTCCAGAGACTGTTTGCGGTCCTCTTCAAAAAAGAAACGGGCGTCGTCCAGCCGTGCCCGCAATACCCGCTCGTTGCCGTGGGCGATGACGGTCGGGTCGGTGGCTTCGTTGTCGGCCACGGTCATGAACCCGGCCAGCAGCTTGCCGCCAGCATCCACAATCGCAAAATCGTCCTGATGGGAGCGCATGGAGGTGGTCAGCACCTCCGGCGGCAGTTGCAGGAAGTGGTCGTCAAAGTGGCCGCCCACCACCACCGGCCATTCACACTTGGCGGCGGAGTCGGCAATCAAGTCGTCATCCTGCAACGGACTGCCGCCCAAGGCCGTGGCTTGTGTTGCCAACTGAGTGCGGATGCGGTCCTGCCGGTCATCCAGCTTGACCATGACCTTGGCAGTCAACAGCCTATCCAGATAGGCGCTGGCCTGAGGCACCACAAACGGTTCGGGTGCCAGAAAGCGGTGGCCCCGGCTCTCATTGCCCGCGGTGACCCCGGCAAACTCGAACGGCACGGTCTGGTCGTCCAGCAGGGCGCAGATCCACCGCACCGGCCGCACAAACGGCCCCATGTCGGTGGCCCAGTGCATGGCCTTGGCCCAGTGCATGCCCTTTAATACGTCGGGCAGCAGACCAGTGAGCACCTCGGCGGTGGGTTGGCCGATCTCCTGATAGGTGTGGGTCAGGTAGCCGTCTACAAAGGTGAGCGACTCAAACGGCACCTTGCGGCTGCGGGCAAATCCCTCTCCGGCGCGGCTGGGCTGGCCGTTCTCATCCAGCGCGACTTTCTCTGCCGGGCCACGGGCGGTGCCCTCTACATCCGGTTGCCGATCCGGCAGGCCGTGTACCAATGCCACCAGGCGGCGGGCGCTACCGTGCACCTCGATGGAAGACGGGGTCAGGCGGGCGGCCTCCAGCGCCTTGGTGAGGCCGTTATGCAGGGCCTTAATGCCGTCGTTGAGCAGGTCGTGGGGCAGTTCTTCGCAGCCGATTTCCAGCAGCAGTTCCATGTTATTTGCCCCCGGCGTTGTGCAGCAGCGGGAAGCCCTGGGCCTCGCGGTTCTCCAGATACCCCTTGGCACAGCGTCGGGCCAGCCCGCGCACCCGGCTGATATAGCCGGTCCGTTCGGTCACGCTGATGGCGTTTCGGGCATCCAGCAGGTTGAACAGGTGCGAGGCCTTGACGCACTGGTCGTAGGCGGGCAGCGGCAGGGCCATCTCTACCAGCCGTTTGGCCTCGGTTTCAGCCATGGTAAACTGGGCAAACAGGTCGTCGACGTTGGCCGCCTCAAAGTTATAGCGCGAGAACTGCACCTCGTTTTCGTGATAGATATCGCCGTAATTGAGGGTGCCGTTGTAGTCCAGATCGTAGACGTTATCGACCCCCTGAATGTACATGGCGATGCGTTCGATACCGTAGGTGATCTCTACCGGCGTGGGCGACAAGGCAATGCCGCCCACCTCCTGAAAATAGGTGAACTGGGTGATCTCCATGCCGTCCAGCCGAACCTCCCAACCCAGCCCCCATGCACCGAGGCTGGGGGATTCCCAGTCGTCGCGGATAAAACGCACATCGTGGGCGTTAGGGTCGATACCAAAGGCCCTCAGGGAGTCCAGATAGCGTTCCTGAATATCGTCCGGGGACGGCTTCATCAGTACCTGAAACTGAAAGTAGTGTTGCAGCCGGTTGGGGTTCTCACCGTAGCGCCCGTCGGTGGGGCGGCGGGACGGCTCCACATAGGCCACATTCCACGGCTCCGGCCCCAACGCCCTGAGAAAGGTGGACGGGTTAAAGGTACCGGCCCCCACCTCCAGGTCGTAGGGCTGCACCAGCACACAGCCCTGATCGGCCCAGTAACTGGAAAGGGCCAGAATCAGTTGTTGAAAATTGAGTGGTGAGGTCGACACAACAGGTCCGGTGTAGCTTGGGGGCGGAGGGTCCCGCCGGTCAAAAAGAGTAACAGCGCAAAATAGGCGGCACCGGCCCGCCTGTCAAGCGTTTCACTGTAGCAAGCGCAAAAAGAAACGGGTGCCACCTGACACGCAGGTGACACCCGTAACACACACCTATGAGGTGGGAGTGTGATCTCGTATGGGGGCGGATCAGCCCGTATTAAGCCGTCCGGTGGTGCCGACGCCACATGGCCAAGCCCAGCAGGCCGGTGCCCATCAGCAGCCAGGTCCCCGGCTCGGGAACCGGCGCGGTAGAGCCGCCGTTGAAGTGGATGCCCTGGCCGCTAAAGCCAAGTGCTGCGAACGACTGCCCCCAAATCTGGCCTTCGTCCCACAGGTTCGGGCTGGTCAGTGCGGCATTGACGATCAACACGTTATCCAGGGTAAAGCTGAAGCGATTCCCCGGTGTGAGCGGGGTCGTGGAGGCGGTAAAGGAGAGCAGGGTCAGCCCGCCACCGCTTTGAGAGGAGCCGGTCCAACCGGGCAGGTTGGTAGAGATCAGGGCCGGATTGCCAATCCCGCTCAGGTCAAAGATGTCCTCTTCAAATTCAAACTGTATGAGGCTGATATCACCGCCGCTCATGGCGCCCAGGTCCAGGTGATAGCGAAGATTTGTGATCGTCGACTGGCTACCGGGCCCCGGTGTGATGGTCGCACTCACCGGGTCTACATACCCGGCCAGATCAATTACGACCGCCGAAGCGGCCATCGGCAGGGCCATCATGGCACCGATCAGCGTAGCAGCAATCATTGAAGTACGTTTCGTCTGTTTTCGCATTGTCGTCCAGCCTCATTTAGCCACCTGTCCAGTCCCGGACTGCAACTCATTTGCAGCGTGGAACTGGTTGACTATGCTGGGTTTACAA
>JALWRU010000445.1 GCA_026994095.1 Nitrospira sp.
CCGATTTAATCATCTGGCCGGAGGCTTCCCTGCCGCTGGTGCTGGACCGTTCCCCCCGCTATCGACAACGGATTGAGCGGCTCACCCAACAGACCGACAGCCACCTGCTGCTGGGTAGCATCGCCCCCACCAATGATGGGCACTACCTGAACAGCGTCTATCTGATCGCGCCGGACGGTAGCACCGTAGGGCAGGTAGCCAAGCGTCATCTGGTGCCGTTTGGTGAATACGTCCCGCTGGGGGCGCTGCTGGGGTTTGTGCGCAAAATCAGCGACGGCATTGGCGACATCGTGCCTGGCCCTGCCGGGGCCATCCTGTCCCACCCCAAGGCCACCATCGGGGTGGCAGTCTGTTATGAAGTAATCTTTCCAGCGCTGGTGCGAGACAGTGTGCGACACGGTGCCAACCTGATTGTCACGGTGACCAACGACGCCTGGTTTGGCACCTCTGCCGCGCCGGAGCAACACCTGGCCAATGCGGTCTTTCGGGCGGTAGAGAATCGTAGTGTTGTGCTGCGAGCCGCCAACACCGGCATTTCTGCTGTGATCGACCCGTTTGGTACCATCAGCCAGCGTACCGACTTAAACGAGCAGGACACCCTCCACGCGCAGGTCACCCGGCGACAGGGGGACAGTTTCTACACCCGCCATGGAGATGCTCCGTTGGTGGTGGCAGTTGTCCTGTTGGCCGTGCTGGCCCTGTGGGGACGCTTGCGGCGTTATCGCAAGCCGGTGCTTGAGAACGACGACTAGTCCAAGAAACTGCCGAAACCGACAGCAGAACCTGCAATAATAGCCGGATGGAAATTCTGCTCGAACACAAGTCCCGACTGGCGGAACTGCACGACAAGGTTGAAGACGTCATTGCCCACCGGGGGCTGGACGACCTGACCGATGAACTCAAAGAGATCTCGTTACAGATGGAGTCGGACGGCTTCTGGGATCAGGTTGACGCTGCCCAGAAGGTCACCCGGCGTCGCGCCGAGGTGGAAAAGACCCTCAAAAGTGCCGAGCGCATGCGCGGTATTCTGGAAGATCTGGAAGTTCTCATTGAGCTTGCTGGCGAAGCCCAGGATGAGGAGCTTCTACCGGAGATTGAAGAGGGGCTTTCGGCGCTGGAGGCGGAGACCGAGCAGCAGCAGCTTGAGCTATTGCTCAGTGGCGAGGCGGATGGCTATGACGCCCTCTTGACGATCCATCCGGGGGCCGGGGGCACAGAAAGCACCGACTGGGCCAACATGCTCTACCGCATGTACACCCGCTGGGCAGAGCAGAACGACTTCTCCCTGACGGTACTGGACTATCAACCCGGTGACGAGGCCGGCATCAAGAGTGTCACCATCAAGGTTGTCGGCCCGCATGCTTACGGCTATCTCAAGGCCGAGGCCGGGGTCCACAGACTGGTACGCATCTCGCCTTTTGACGCCGCCAAGCGCCGTCACACCTCGTTTGCCTCGGTGTTCGTCTCGCCCGACCTGCCGGACGATGTGGTGGTTGAGATCGATAAAAAAGACCTGCGCGAAGATGTATTTAGAGCCTCCGGCGCAGGCGGTCAGCACATCAACAAGACCAGTTCTGCGGTACGTCTCACCCACCTTCCCACCGGTCTGGTGGTGCAGTGCCAGAATGAACGATCCCAGCATCAAAACCGGGATCAGGCCATGAAGGTCCTGCAAAGCCGTCTGTACGAACTGGAGTTGGCCAAACGAGAGGCCAAGTTAGGTGAAATCGTCGGCGAAAAGATGGACAATGCCTGGGGCAGCCAGATCCGCAGTTATGTGTTCCACCCCTATCAGATGGTCAAGGATCATCGCACCGGTCTGGACGTGGGCAACCTGAGCGCGGTAATGGATGGCGACGTGGGTCCGTTCATCCGTCGTTACCTGCTGCACCGTATGGCCACCGCAGAGGAGGAGTAGCCCTGTGATGCAATTGCCCGACCTGCCCTACTTTCATCCCGTCCGCGCAGCCGACAGTCCCTGGCCGTCTGAAGAGGCCCCCGGTGTGGGCACGGTCACATTGGAAGAGATGGAGACCGAAACCACCACCCCCTACTTTGTGGTGTTGTTTGACGACGATTTTCACACCATCGATCAGGTGGTGCATCAGGTCCAGAAGGCCACCGGATTGTCGGCTCACGACGCCTTTGAGGTCACCGTTGAAGCCCACGAAAAGGGCCGCGCAGTCTGTTACAGCGGAGAGTTGGAGGAGTGCGAGCGGGTGGGCAATATTTTAAGAGAGATCAAACTCACGGTTGAGATTGACCACTATCCCGGATAGGGATTCAACACCGGCGCTGGCCGTGGGCAGGGACCGGGAGTCCGTTTTGGTTCACTGATCAGGTGATATACAGGCAGTGCGCAACGGTTTGCAACAGCCGTTCCAGCGGGCTGTAGAACCCGACCGAACCGCCCTCTTAAACCCCTGACGGAAGTACATCAATGGGTAAACGAAAACGGATTTCGCAGATGAGGAATCTGGGGCCTGCGGTTGAAAAAGACCTCAACGCCGCCGGAGTATTTTATGCCTCAGAGGTTGAGGCGCTTGGCGCAGAACAGGCATTTATAAAAATGCTCGAAGGAAGGAAAACGCTGGGACGTAGTGCCAGTTGTTGCAATGCACTGTATCTGTATTCCCTCTATGGGGCGATTGTAGATATCGACTGGCGCCACATTCCAGGTGCCAAAAAGGAAGCGTTCAAACGCTTCACAAAGGAGCTGAGAAGCTCCGGGCTATTTTCGTAATCTGGTACCTTGCATCCCAAGGGCAGCCTGTAGGTGCATGCCCCACTACTCAGGGGCGCTCGCCTACCCGCGGTCGGTGTTTTTAGCCGATGCCTCCGGCGGGCGGGGGCTCGCCCCCCGCAGGGCGTTAATAACAGATAGTTGATGTTTTAGCGCCAACGGCGCTATTTACCCGCCTGTGGGGTCTGCTTTATTTTGATGCCTCCGGCGGGCGGGGGCTCGCCCCCCGCAGGGCGTTAATAACAGATAACTGATTTTTTAGCGCCAACGGCGCTATTTACCCGCCTGTGAGGGCCGCGCCCCCACCCGCGGTCGGCCCCTCTGTCTACACCGTGCGCGAGTACCGCTCCCCTTCACGGGTACCCAAATAAGCGTCAAACGGCATCACGATATTACGGATCAACAACCGCCCCGCCGCAGTGACCGTATAACCACGCCCCCGCTTCTCTACCAGTCCATCCGCTTCAAACGCACCAAACGCCGACAGTGCCTCGGCAAAGTGGTCGTCAAAATCAATTCCAAAACGGCCCTCAAAATCGGTTGGGTCCAAGGCAAAATCACACATCAAGCGGGTGATAACCTCACGCCGTAACAGGTCTTCGTCAGTGAGCATCAAGCCCCGTTCAACCGGCAGATCGCCGTTATCCAATGCGGCGTAGTAGTCGCCCAAGGTTTTGACATTCTGCACATAACAGCGCGACAACTGGCCGATGGCGGTCATGCCAAAGGCATACAGGTCACAGCCAGCATGGGTGGTATACCCCTGAAAATTGCGATAGAGGGTACCCTCTCGCTGGGCCACCGCAATCTCGTCATCCGGGCGGGCAAAATGGTCCATGCCAATAAACTGATACCCCGCCTCGGTAAAACGGTGGGCAGTGACCTCAAAAATATCCAGCTTGTCACCGCTGGAGGGAAGGGTCTCTTCTTTCAGTAATTTCTGGTGCTTCTTAAGCCACGGGACATGGGCGTAGTTAAAGGTGGCGATACGGTCCGGGGCCATGTGGATAACCGTCTCTACCGTGGGCAAAAAACGGGCAACCGTCTGCAACGGCAAACCGTAGATCAAATCCACGTTGATGCTCTTGAAACCCACCTGCCGACAGTTGTCGAACACAGCGCGGGTCATCTGCTCCGGCTGCACCCGATTGACCCGCTGCTGCACCTCTGGATCAAAATCCTGGATGCCCATGGATGCCCGGTTGAAGCCCGACTCTACCAACGCAGACAGGTGCTCAAGCGTGCACTCACGCGGGTCCAGTTCCACTCCCGCTTCCAGCGCCGGGTCGAAGGTAAAATGGCTACGGATGGTGGCCATCAGGTCGCGGATCTGCTCCGGCGATAGATAGGTGGGGGTACCCCCGCCCCACTGCAACTGGGTCACCACCCGCCCCGGTGCAATCTGCTCGGCCACCCGCTTGATCTCTTCTTTGAGATGCAGCAGATACGGCTCCAGCCGCTCCCGCCGGGTAGTCACCACCACGTTGCAGCCACAGTAGTAACAGAGCGTGTCACAAAACGGCAGGTGCATATAGAGGGACAGGGGCCTGTCGGCCTCGTCCCGATTGCTGCGGACGATCTCGGCTTGATAGGCCGCGCTGTCAAACTCCTCAGTAAAGTGAGGCGCAGTGGGATAGCTGGTATAACGCGGACCGGGCCGGTCGTACTTGGCCAGTAACGCCCGATCCACCACCACCGGGCGGCCCGCTCCGGCACATTCGTCAGCCACCAGAAGTGGACTCCTTGACGGTATTGATAAACGTCTTGGCATGCGCCACCGGGATGTCCGGCAAGATGCCGTGGCCCAGATTGGCAATGTAGCCTGAGGCCCCCTTAAAACCATTCAACATGGTGCGGGTGCGCTGCTGAATCACATCCACCGGGGCGTACAGGGTGCATGGGTCCAGGTTGCCCTGCAAGGCCACCCGGTCGCCCACACGGGCCACTGCATCTGCCGGGTCTACCGTCCAGTCCAGACCGACCACGTCACAGCCGGTATCGGCAATCTTCTCCAGCCACTGGCCACCCCCCTTCACAAATACAATGACCGGTACCCGCGCCCCGTCCGGGGCCACCCGTGCTACGCCGTCGACGATACGCCGGATATAACGCAGCGAGAACTCCTCAAAATCCGGGCCGGACAGAATGCCACCCCAGGTATCGAAGATCTGTACCGACTGGGCGCCAGCGGCTACCTGCGCGGTCATGTAGTCAATCACCGCATCGGTGGTCTTCTCCAGCAGTTGATGCAACAGCTTGGGCTGGGCGTACATCATGGCTTTGATTTTTGAGAAGGTCTTGCTGCCCCCGCCTTCGACCATGTAGGTGGCCAGGGTCCAGGGAGAGCCGGTAAAACCGATCAACGGAATCGGCTCGGTACGACCTGCCAGCCCTTTGCGAATCTCGCCGATGGCATCCATCACGTAACGAAGTTCCACATTCGGGTCCGGGCGGCCCAATCGGTCCAGGTCGGCGGCGCAGGTGATGGGGTCGGCAAACCTGGGGCCCTCCCCCTCAAAGAAACCCAGTTCCATGCCCATGGCCTCCGGCACCACCAGGATGTCGGAAAACAGGATCGCCACATCGGCACCCACCAGATCGATCGGCTGCAGGGTCACCTCACAGGCCAGCTCCGGGTTCTTGCACAGGGACAAAAAATCTCCCGCCTGAGAGCGGGTGGCACGGTACTGGGGCAGGTAACGACCTGCCTGTCGCATCATCCAGACCGGCGGTCGTGGGGTCGGCTCACGAAAACAGGCGCGCAGATAGAGGGACGTATTGGGGGGGGTGCTCATCGAGTCGTTCTCTTTAACTTAAATTCACAGACAGGGAAATGACAGCCCTAGTAGGCTTCGTCTTCCTCCTTGAGGGTATCTAAAATCGTATCAATGGTAATCAACACCACGCTGATAAAATTCGCAACCAATGCGCCGATGGCCAGGCCAATGGCCAAATCCACATTATTGAACCCGAACAGCGCCACCATAGCGGGCACCAGATGCAGATCGGCCACCAGACTGGTGGCCATCAGTTCGGCACCCAGGGTCTTTCTGGAGCCTAACTTCAGCAACGTAGCGATCAAGCTCATAAAGGTGGTGATGATCAGGTTGAACGGATCCGACCCGTAGACAAAACTGGCGTTGGTGGTCAGCGCCATCAGAATGAAAAAAATCGCGGCAACTTTACCCCAATCCATTAGCTCTCTCCTTTGCCTGCACCGGCGGTTGTTGCTGCGACCTCAGCGGCCTTTCGGGACGATGCGCCGCCATTGCCGATAGAGTTGTCCACAAGGTAGACCTCCATACGGGCCAGTTGCTGGCGGGTGCCGATCACCATCATGCTGTCGCCAGCACGGATTCGCTCTTCTGGCCCTGGATTGATTTTGACCCCCTTGTGGCCGTGTTTCAACGCCACAATATAGGCCCCGGTCTTCTGGCGCAGATCGGTCTCGTTGATGCGCTGGCCAGCAATGGAATGATCAGCCGTCACATGCACCTCACGGATATCCATTTCGGTATATTCGCCAAACGCCACCTGCTCCAGAATACTTACGTGGCTGTCGGTGGGCGGGCGTACCGCCAACGCGCTGATGCGGTGCCCGATCAATGAATCAGGCGAAATCACATAGTCTGCCCCGACCTTCTCCAGTCGGGCCTTGTACTGGGCATCGCTACAGGTGCTGACAATAAACAGGTCGCGCCCAAACTGCTCTTCAAACAGCCGCCCGGTCACTACCACTGTGATGTTGTCGGCGTCATTTTTGAAGGTGGTGATGATCCCTCGCGCACTCTTCACCCCCGCGCGCAGATAGGCCTCGTTATCGTAGTAGCTGGCCTCAATAAAGTATTCCACCCGATCCTGTCGTACCTCGGCCAGCCCCCGCCCCTCCGACTCGACCACCACAAACGGAATACCGCGCCGCCGGAATACCAGCGCCAACTCCTGGGCGATTGAGGTGTACCCCACAATGATGTAGTGATCGACCAGCCCTTTAATACGGTTTTCCATACGCTGGATCCTCATCAGTCCAAACAGGTCACGACGGGCAACAACCTCAACGAAGACACCGACCGAATAGGTGAATACCGCAAACCCGCCCATGATCAGAAAGACGGTAAAGATCCGCCCGCCTGACGACAACGGATGGACTTCGCCGAAGCCCACCGTCGCCACCGAGATGATGGTCATGTACCAGGCGTCCAAAAACGGATAGCCGTCGATCACCATGTACCCCATAGTGCCGGTAAGCATCAGGAGCAAGGTAAGGATGAGCGGTGGACGTAAACGCGCAAGCGCGTCGAACACGTCCCCGTGACGTTTTCGATATGGACGGTTCAAGAATAGGTCTCAACAGCACGGTCCCTTGTGTTTCAGCGGGATTGTACGCCGAGCGAGGGGACTGTCAAGAACTTTGCACAGGGCGGTGCCCTGCCGTCAGCCACCTATCCGTATATCAACGAGTGAGCAGCCGACGGCAATCACGGCTATTTTGCGTCGGCAGGCAGGCCCCGGACGCTGGTAAACACATGGGAGGCCTTCTTTCCGGGACGCACATACGGTACGCAATTTTGCACTGCAATCGAGGCATCCGAGAAGCCGGTGAGAATCAGTTTGATCTTCTGTGGATACGCGGCAATGTCGCCCACTGCAAACACCCCCGGAATATTGGTTTGCATGTCCGGGTCCACCTTGATGGAACTGTCCTCAAAACGCAGGTTCCACTCAACAATGGGGCCCAGGTCGTTTTTGAAGCCCAGCAGACTCAGCATCCGGTCACACTTAAGCTCTACCTTTTCGTCGGTCTTGCCTTCGACGATGGTCACGCTGGAAATGTGGCCGTCACTGTCAGTCTCGACGCTGTCATAGCTGTACGGGGTGTAGATCTTGACCCGACCTTCTTCCGACAACCCCTTAAGCTTGCTGACCGAGTGGTCCATCGCGCGAAAATTGGTGCGACGGTGTACCAGAGAAACGCTGCGGGCGACATCGACCAGACCCAGCACCCAGTCCAGAGCCGAATCACCACCACCCAGAATGACCACGTCCTTATCGGCAAACTTGGACTTGTCGCGCACACAAGTATAGGCACCCTTCTCTTCGCCCAAACGCTCGTACAACTCTTCGTCCGGTACCCGAGGTGAGAAGGCACCGATACCAGCAGCAATAACGACTGACCGGGAGTAGTAGGTGTTATCCAGGCTGGTGCGCACCTCAAGCATGCGATGCTCCAGACGGCGCACACTCACCACGGTCTCGTTTAGGTGAATCTTCGGGCTGAACTGGGCGGCCTGTTCTTCGAGTTGGTCCACCAGCTCTTTGGTGACGACCTTGGGAAAGCCAGGCACGTCGTAGATAATTTTCTCAGGGTAGAGCGCAGTGAGCTGACCACCCACCTGGGGCATGCTGTCCACGACCCGGCATTTCATCTCCTGAATCCCGGCAGAGAACACGGTAAACAGACCGGCAGGGCCTGCACCAATCACGGTGATATCAACAATATCCTCTTCAGGGATGTCGGGGGCGCTTGCCGGATTGCCATACATGTCGGACATCGGTCATCTCTCCAGAGTCAAAGGGGCGAGCAGCACGGTTGCGGCCGTACGCCAAACACGACTGAACAAGGTCAACTGGTCAATTGAAAAAAGCGGACGCGCATTTAACCAACCCGAACCAAGTCTGTCAATCTGCCATCCGGGCCACTGCGATTAAAAAACCAGGTCGGCATGTCAGGCACGCGGGCGACGGGCACCCGGACAATATCTGATACGCCAACGGCCTTTAGGGTATGGCAATTCCTCCGCCCACGCTACCCCACCTTAAACAGGTGGTTGGTAATTCTGCGCGGACAACCGTCCCATGTGCGCTCTATAATGCCCAACGCGACCGGTCCGGCTGCCCGCCGTCTACCGGTTGCGCCCACGAAGCGCCGCTGAAGCGCAATAAAACCACCCCTCAACCGCCATGAGTGACTTCTTGTCGACCCTACTTCGTATCGCCCAGGCCCAGATCAATGTCACCGTCGGCGATGTTGACGGTAACCTGCAACAAATCCTTGCCACCATGGAGCGGGCCCGTTCTGCGGGTGCTCATCTGGTCAGTTTCCCGGAGTTGTCCCTGTGTGGCTACCCGCCGGAAGACCTCTTGTTTCACCCACGTTTTGTCGATGCCAACCGCAAGGCCCTGCGCCAAATTGCAGGGGCATCCGGCGATCTGGTTGTGGTGGTCGGTCTGATCGACCGGGGGCCGGGCGGGGTGCTGCACAACGGCGCTGCGGTCCTTCACGGTGGTGGGTTGATCGATATTTACCACAAGGGACGGCTGCCCAATTACGGCGTATTTGACGAGCAGCGCTACTTCTCCCCCGGTAACCGAATCCCCATCTATCGGCTTGGCCCGATCCGTTTTAGCGTCAGCATCTGTGAAGACATCTGGGCCAATCCCGGGCCGGTTCACGCCCAGACCCGCATGGGGGGCGCACAGGTAGTGGTCAACATCAACGCCTCACCCTTCGATGTACACAAGCGTAGCCGACGCGAGGCCATGCTGATGCAGCGGGCCAAAGAGACCGGAGCATTTATCTGTTACACCAATCTGGTAGGTGGTCAGGACGAGTTGGTATTCGATGGCCAGAGTCTGGTGATCTCCCCGGACGGTACCGAACTGGCTCGGGGAGCGGCCTTTGCCGAAGACCTCATCATTGCCGATCTGGACACCTCACAGGCCACCCCGGAAGAGCCGCACCGGCGCAAAAACAACCCGCCGGACACCCCTGGCGCGTTGGCAGTCGAGGCCATCGAGATCGCCGCCACACTTGACCCGCCCACTCCGGCCCTGCCCGACCGACCGCAGGTGCTTCCTCCGTCTGCCAATCAGGAAATTTTTGGGGCGCTGGTGCTGGGGGTACGCGACTACCTGCATAAAAGCGGGTTTACCCAAGCGGTTATTGGCCTGTCTGGCGGGATCGATTCCGCATTGGTGGCCGCCATAGCGGCAGACGCGTTGGGTGCCGACAATGTGACCTGCGTCTACATGCCCTCGCGCTACTCCTCCGACGATTCTCAAAATGACGCCCGGCAACTGGCTGACAATCTGGGAGTTGCCTATCAGGAGTTGGCGATCGAAGGGCCGTTCAAGGCGCTGTTATCACTGCTGGCCGACAACTTTGCCGGAACGGAGCCCAACGAGGCCGAGGAAAACCTGCAGTCGCGGATTCGCGGCAATCTCTTAATGGCCCTTTCCAACAAATTTGGGTACATGGTGCTTACGACCGGCAACAAGAGCGAGATGTCGGTCGGGTATGCCACCCTGTACGGCGATATGGCTGGCGGGTTTGCGGTCATTAAAGACCTGTCCAAACTGCGCGTATACGAGATCAGCCATCACATCAATGAGCAGGCCGGGCGCGAGATCATCCCCGCCAATATTCTTAGCAAACCGCCCACCGCCGAACTGCGCCCGGATCAGCTTGATACCGACTCGCTACCCCCCTACGAGGTGCTGGACCCGATTCTAGAGGCCTATGTGGAGCAGTCGACACCTATCGACGACATCATCGCTCAGGGCTTTGACAAAACGACGGTACGGCGTGTGATCCGGTTGGTAGACCGGGCCGAGTACAAACGCCGACAGGCACCGCCCGGGGTGCGTATCAGCCCCCGAGCCTTCGGCCGCGACCGACGCATGCCCATCACCAACCGCTTTTCTGAGTAGGAAAAAAACAACGTGCCCATTGTCGACCCGATCACCAGCCCCACCAACTCCTTTGTCAAGGCCTCCATGGCCCTCAGAAAGCGCCGCCAGCGGACCCGCGAAGGGCGTTTTTTGATCGATGGGCTGCGGGCGCTGACCCTGGCCCTGCAAGGTGGCACCCGGGTCATTGAACTGCTCTGGTGTGAAGAGATGGCCTCACCAGACACGGTGGTGGCGGTCAAGACCATCGCCAACGACTATCCCGACTTGGTCGTTCGTCCCATGTCGACTACCGCTTTTGCCAAGCTGGCCTACGGCGACATGCCTGACCCGCTGGTGGCAGTAGCCCACACCCCTACCCTGCAACTGGCCGATCTGCCTATCCTGCCGAAACAACCGCTGGTGGTGGTCGTACAGGGGCTGGAGAAGCCGGGAAATCTGGGCAATATCCTCCGTACCGCCGACGGCGCCGGTGCCCATGCGGTCATCGTCTGCGATCCGGTTACCGACCCGCTTGGCCCCAATGTGGTGCGCGCCAGTCGGGGCACGCTGTTCAGCCTGCCGCTGGCGGTGGCCGATACCGAGGCCACCCTCCACTGGCTGGGTGAACAGGGGCTGCATACGGTGGCAGCGCTACCCGATGCCACCGCGCCCTATACCGACGCCCCGCTAACCGAAGGGTGCGCGTTGATCGTCGGTGGTGAACACGACGGGCTACCGGTCGCATGGCAAGAGGGAGCCAGCCACCGGGTGCAACTGCCCATGTGTGGACAGGCCGACTCCCTCAACGTAGCGTCCACCGCTGCGGTGCTGTTGTACGAAGCCCAGCGTCAGCGGCGCCTGGCGTAAATCGGTTTGACAGGCTTTGGCCCCCTGCCTATGGTGGTGCCATAAACAACGTTTTCATCTCTGTGTAAGTGAGATCAGCATGGCCGGGATCTTCAAAGCCTATGACATTCGCGGACTGGTGCCCGAGCCACTGGACGCCACCCTGGCCCACCGCATCGGTCGGGCATTTGGTGAACTGCTGGGCAGTGGCACGGTGCTGGTCAGCCACGACATGCGGCCCCATTCGCCCGACCTGACCGACGCCCTGATTCTGGGCCTGCGCGAGGCTGGTCGGGATGTCATTCTGGTGGGCCTTGGTGCCACCCCGATGAACTACTGGGCCAACCTGCACTACAAGGTAGACGCCAGCGTATCGGTGACCGCCTCCCACAACGGCAAGGAGTACAACGGCTTTAAATTCAGCCGCGCCGAGGCCCGCCCGGTGGGTTACGACAACGGCATCGGCGAAATGGAAGGCATGATCGACCAGTGGATCGAATCCGGCGATCTGCCCCCCCGTGAGCTGGGTTCATTGCAGGTAGAAAACGATACCCTGGACGCCTACATGGATGCCATGGACGCCTACCTTCATCCGCTCACCCGACCGCTGAAAATCGCAGTCGACTGCGCCAACGGTATGGGCGGGCACTTCAT
>JALWRU010000446.1 GCA_026994095.1 Nitrospira sp.
TCTATAACCGTACCGCCATCACCCCGGAGCGGGCGCTCAAGTTCATGTTGAACAAGAGCGGCAGCGCCTTTGACCCGGTATTGATCAAGGTATTTGTAAACACCGTCGGTATCTTCCCCGTTGGCACGTTGTTGCTGCTCGATAGTGGCGAGTTGGCCGTCGTCACTGCCGCCCATGAAGACCCGACCCAGGGGGATCGTCCGCACGTGCGCCTGATTACAGACGAGTCAGGCCGTGAGCGGGATGAGCCGGAGGATGTACCGTTGGATGACAAGCGTTTGAACGGCAAGTACACCCGCAATATCAGCCGGATTCTGGACCCGGCCTCCTACGGCGTAGACGTAAGCCGCTACTTCCTGTAGGCAGGCACGGCCTGCTGCGATAAGGGCAGCGGGCTAGGGAAGCGATGGGCAGACGGGCCACCATGCTGCACGGGGCTGGGGGTGACCATTCCTTAAAAACAAAAAGGCCAGACGGCTACCGGCCTTGCCCACTCAGAAAACCAACCGACGTAGGCGTTCGATTTTGGTTTGTGGGTGTTCTCGCAGGTGAGGTGAAACCGCAGGCGTAGCAGCGCTACGTTGAGGATTTCGCCGATCCGAAGAGGTTGTCCACAAGCCAAAAGCGGACGCCGGTAAAGACTAGTGAGGAAGGGAGCAGGGGATGATTACTGCTTCCCTCATCCCATGCAGCTTCTTCTTGTCTTCCGGGCACAGCGTCGCCAGTATCCCCCCCAGCGTGACCTCCTCCCCCGCCACAAAATAGTACGGGCACCAGCGGGCGCGGGCGCGCATATGCCGCGCCACCCCCTCATCCACAAACGCTACATGGCTACTCACTGCCTTATGGAACGGCTGCAAGATGTGGGGGGTGTGGGCAAACGCGTTCAGCGCATTATCGACTGCCCCGTCCCACTCCTGCTCCGATACATCGTGACCAATCACCACCCCACGACTGCCCCAGGCGTCGGGGGAGAAGCCGGACGGCTTGATGACCAGCGCGCGGGCCTTCTGCCCCAGACCCTTTAGCTGGGACCAGTGCTGCACCGATCCACCGTCTACTGTCAGGCCGGGAATCACGCCGTGATCCGGCATGGGGGCCGGGTCCAACACCCAGGTGGCGGGAATCAAGGCCGACAGGGCCTCATAGGTGTCCTGCCCCAGTTCGGTGCGCCAGTAGGTCTGCAAGGCCGGGTGATGAAACAGCCCCATGGCCAGCTTCTCTTCCAGCTGCGGCTTGGGCGGCGGGGTCATGACCACGGTACCCTTGCGGGCGCTGTACATCATCAGTTCAGACTTGGCGATGTTGACCAGATCGAACAGCTCAAAAAAGCGGTACAACACATCGATGCCACACCGTTGGCCGTGCTGCTCAAACGACAGACCGGACTCATCGAACAGTACCCCGGTCGGGTGCAATACATGGCAGGACAGGCCCTTGGCCTTGAGCCGCAACGCCAACTGCTGCATCTCGTCCCGATAGGCTTCCGACTCGTCAGAGACGACCACTGCAACGGTGGGGTTTTCGACCTTGGCGGCGGCCCGTAGCACCCGTGCCATGCCGTCTACCAGACCGTCGGCACCACCCACCACATCGTGACCAGCAGCGGCGTAACGGGCGTTCAACGAATCGGTCAGGCCGATCCCCCCCGGCACGCTATCCAACTCGGTAATTTTAAAGCCGTCGGCGGTGAGCAGCAGATCCGGGCGGATGACCGGTGGCATGACCGATTGAAAGCGCCCCATTCGGGCCAGCCGCAGGACATCTTCTGGCTTGCCCTGATTGAGCCAGCGGGCCACAAAGGCCGGGGCAGTGCCGCGCATGGAGCGTCGATAAAGGCTGTTAAGCGCCCGATAGAAGGAAAATAATTGGCCGCCCAGCTCGGTAAAAAAGGCCATCTGCCCGGTGGTGAGGCGCAGCGGTTCGGCACCGATGCGAAAGTGGCGCTCCCCGTCCGGGTCCCAGTCAAATACCCGGTCTGCTGCCAGCCCATCGATGAGCGGGGTAAGGGTCTCCGGGTCCAGCGGCGGTGCGGCGCTGGTGTCGGTCACGCGCCGGTTTCCTGAGCGCTCTGCTGGCAGGTATCGCAGGGGCACAAGCGACGCAACAGTTCAAACGAAAAGATGCCGGTGGTGTGGCCGTCGGACCAGACCGGCTGAATGGCATAGGTGCCCACGACGCTGATCTCCGCCGCATGAATGTCAGCAGGGATGGTGGAGGGGTCGAGGATCGGCTCGCGGGTCCACTCGTCCACACAGGCGGCACACTGGCACTTGGCGCGCAGGTAGTGGTTGGTAAAGTCCGACACATGGCCGTCATCCCAGGTCACGATAATATGGGTGCCGTCCTGTCGTCGCACCTCCACCGGCTGCGGATATCCAGTTGCCATGCACACACTCCTGTTCAAACCAACCCGATCGGCACGCCACAGAGGAGGCGTTACCGGTCACTACAATAAAAATAACTGCCCCTGTTATAACGCAACTCGGGCACTTACGACAGGGGCAGTTGCCTGCTTTCACTCCAGCCGGGTACCACTGACAAGCCACTGACCCACCGTCAAAAACAGCGAACCGGGCAACGTCCATGCGATACTATGATACGGCAGGGCAGGAGGTGCCATCGGGTCTCCCTGATACATCTCTCCCTGCAGGGTCAAAATACAGTGGACCACAGGGTAGTGACCTGCGGGCGACCCCCCGCATTACTACACCTGTTTAACACAAGGGGTAACGACAACCGATGGGTGATTTAGTCCGCTTTGGGGTATCGATCGACGAATCCCTGCTGAACCAGTTTGACGAGCAGATCAACGTCAAGGGGTACACCAACCGCTCCGAGGCCATTCGCGACCTGATTCGCGACCACATGGTTACCGAAGAGTGGGAAAATAACATCGAAACCGTCGGCACCATTACCCTGGTGTACGACCATCACACCCGCGAACTGGCAGAGACCCTCACCCATTTGCAGCACTCGTTTGAGGGCCGCATCATCAGTGTATTACATGTGCATCTGGATCATCATAACTGCCTTGAGGT